>CALRZK010000478.1:0-3877 GCA_943372615.1 Bradyrhizobium ivorense
ATCACGGTGGCGATCTGTTCGTCGCTGCGCAAGGCGAGTTGGCTGGCTTCAGTTTCAGCCGCACGACCAATCTTGGCAGTGTCGGTAACTCCGCCGTAGGGGACTGGCTGTGGCGGCAGGGCGGCGCCGAGATCGGTGAAGCGACCGCCTGGGGTATCAATTTCGGCGCCTTTGTGGGAGCCGGAACTGATAGGCGCGTGGCTGGTTTCAGCGGCTTCGGCGCGCTTGGCGGCGGCAATGTCACGCTGCACGCCGGCGGCGACGCTGGCAATCTGTCGCCGGTCGTGATGCAGAATTTTGGTGCGGATCAGTACAGTTCAAGCCTCATCGTCGCAGTCGGCGCGACGGGGCGCATCCAGAATGGCCTTCTCACCCAGACCGGCGGCGGTGACGTCACCGTCCGCGTCGGGGGACGTCTCAATCCGGCATTGCCGGCAAGCTTGCCCTCCTTCAACGAATTGACCGGCGGCGTGTTCACCAATCTGCGCGGCGGGATCGATATCGCGGCAGGAGCGATCGGCCGCATCGATCTGGCCTATGGCACGAAATCCGCTGGCGATCCGCGCGCGACCGACCTCTATGAAGCAGGCACCATTGCCGGGCTCCTGCGTGGCGGTCCGGTGGTGGTGCCGGGCGATGGCGCGGTGGCTCTGAGGAGCCGTGGCGATCTCGTATTCGGCAACAGCGCGGACGCGACCATGCAGATCAATGACGACTTCAGCCATAGCGCTTCAGTGATGGTTGATGGAGTCCTGCAGACCGGCGCCAATCGCAACTGGTTTTCGTTGTGGACGAAGCGGACCGCGGTGTCGCTGATGTCCGCGGGCGGCAATCTCGCGCCTTTGGATCCCGGACCCGGTTTCAACACGAATGGCGAGCCTGGCGGCGGCATATTCCTGATGCCGGCGCGGTTCGATGCCGCAGCGGCGAGCGGAAGCATCTACTATGGTAGCAGGCTGTCCAGCCAGCCTACTACCAATGAGCTGGTGCCATCGGCTGACGGCCAGTTCGAATTGCTGGCCATGAAGTCGATCTATGCGGGCGCACTCCCGGGACCAGCGCGTTTCACGATGTCCGGTGCCAGCGATCAGCCCGATCTCGTCCCCAATCCGTTCAAGCCTGCCTTCGTCCTGCTGAAGCCAGGAATCACTGGCGATTTTCTCACCGACGGTTTCTGGGCGACGAATACCCTGGTCACCCTCAGTGAGCCACGATTTGAGGGCGATCCCGTATCGCGCACACCGAAACTCGGTTACTTCGCCTACCAGCCCGATTTGCCTACGCGTCTGCATGCCGGCGACGAGACGCCGATGCATATTTATGCCGTGAATGGCGACATCGTGGATCTGCGTTTCGGCAGCCAAACCGGCGACACAGTTATCGCCGCCGCCAAGGCCGCGCAGATCCGTGCGGGCAGGGACATCGTGCGGTTTGGCAGCGGCGGTCCTTTCGATCCCGTCAACCTGATCCTCAACGCCAATGCCACCGATGTGTCGGTGCTCTCGGCAGGCCGCGATATCCTCTATGCTAATCTGGAGATCGCCGGCCCCGGTTCGCTGGAGGTGACGGCGGGCCGCAACATCTATCAGGGCGAGCTCGGCTCGATCGTATCGACCGGTCGCAAAGTGTCGGGTGATATCGGCCTTGGCGCCTCGATCCTGATGCAGGCGGGAACGGGCCCGGCCGGGCCGAATTATGCCGGCCTGCTGCGCTATCTCGATCCTGCCAATCTGGCGGACGACAAGATCCCACTCGTCGATCAGCCCGGCAAGGTCGCCAAGACCTATCAGCAGGAACTGGCCGACTGGCTGCAGAAGCGCTACGGCTATGCTGCCGTGGATGCCGCCGATGCCAAGACTTACTTCGATCTTCTGAAGCCGGAGCAGCAGCACATCTTTCTGCGTCTGGTGTATTTCGCCGAACTGCGTGACGGCGGCCGCGAATACAACAATACGAGCAGTTCGCGTTACAATTCCTATGTCCGCGGCCGGCTCGCCATTGCGGCGCTGTTTCCGGAACAGGACGCCGCCGGCCATGCGATCCGTTACACCGGCGACATCACGATGTTCTCGACGCGGGACGGCGAGACGACCCAGGACGGTTCGGTGCGCACGCTGTCCGGCGGCGACATCGAATTGCTGGCGCCGCATGGCCGGATCACCGTCGGTGTCGAAGGCATCTTGCCCGGTGCGACTGCCGGATTGGTCACCCAAGGCGAGGGCAATATCTCGCTGTATTCACAGGGCTCTATCCTGCTCGGCCTGTCGCGCATCATGACCACCTATGGCGGACATATTCTGGCCTGGTCGGCGATCGGCGACATCAATGCCGGCCGCGGCGCCAAGACCACCATCGTCTATACGCCGCCGAAGCGCGAATACGACATCTACGGCAATGTCTCCCTGTCGCCAAACGTCCCGGCATCGGGCGCCGGCATCGCCACGCTCAATCCGATCCCCGATCGGCCGGCGGGCGATATCGACCTGATCGCGCCGGAGGGCACCATCGACGCCGGCGAAGCGGGCATTCGCGTCTCGGGCAATATCAACCTCGCAGCACTGCAGGTGCTGAATGCAGCGAATATCCAGGTGCAAGGGACCAGCTCGGGCATTCCGACCGTGCAGGCGCCGAGCATCACCGCGGCGCTCTCATCCGCCAATGCCACGGCAGCGACGCAGCAGACCGCGACGCCGCAAGCCAGCGCAAACGCGACGCCATCGGTGATCATAGTCGAAGTGCTGGGGTATGGCGGCGGCACGGGCGACGGCCAGCAGCCGAGCGAGGACGACAAGCGCCGCAAGAAAGAGGACGAGCGGCAGACATACAACCAAGACAGCAATGTCCGTGTTCTCGGTTACTCCACCCTCTCAGCGTCAGAGATGAGCGGGCTGAACGACGCGGAGAAGGCAGCAATCCGGAACTGACTAGTTGCTCGGAGCATCGAGAGGAGCCGATCCTAGTCGGCTCTCTCGTTGTCCTTGCTATGGTTAAAGCAGGTTAAGGCTGATTGTTGAAGAAGCGGCCGTAACAGCCAGTTTTCCTAGTTTGCTATTGCACCCCGATGGGCAATGTCTATTGTAGTCGTATGTTCAGGGCTCACCTTGAGTTATCTGGACAGTACGACCTCTCACATTTCGACTTGCTCGGAACGCCCAAACAGGGCGAGGAGAGGCGTTTGCCCCGATCCCCACACTCCTATTCCGAGTTTCCCATGCGGATCGGGAGATAGGACTTTTCGTGGAAAACTTCGAAGAACTGTTGGCCGTGGCGCGTCGTCGCTTCAGTGCATCAGAGATGATGTTGCTCGCGTCCAGCGCGATGGGCCGCACGCTCGACCCTGATAGCTTGGTTGAGCAGGTCGGCCACGACATGGCGACACTGCCGGTGTTCCAGATGATGTTGGAGCGCTACAACATCCGTAAGGATCGCTTGAACTCCAAGCTGGCCGGAACGCCTTATGAGCTGTGTGAGGCGATCCTAATCCAGCTGAACGCATTCCACCGTTTGGGTACGGACGAAGCCATGGGTGCGAACGCGCTGCCGTCGATCGCAACGCTTCGGCGCATGGGGCTGGTTCTTCCGGAAGACGGGGATCCGGCCTGGGGCTTCTTCTGCGTGGGCGTCGGGATGCGGTTCACCGAATTCGTCCTCCGTCATCCGGAGCGCCTCGCCTCGGTGTCCGATGGCAAGGTCCAGACCCTTGCTGGGGAGCTCGTTGATCGCTTCGAGAACGCATCGTCGGCTGCGGACAAGGACGAGATGGTGGAGATCGTGTATCGGATCGCCAAATCGACCGGGTGGCGGCACGGCCTCGTGGTGTCGGACGGCGACGGTGTCAAGGCAACGAAGATCGCCATCTCCGAGCTTCTGAGCGACG
>CALRZK010000479.1:0-3871 GCA_943372615.1 Bradyrhizobium ivorense
CTGCTGCCGTCGAACTATGCGCTGCTGCCGGGCGCGTTCCGCGTCGAGATCGGGCAGGGCGTCACCATGGGCCGCGCACCCGTCGCCACCGAGATCGGCACCTATGTCGCCACCGGCCATCTCGGTATCGCGAACACGGATGTCCGCTCGGCGCTGCCGAACCATCTGCTGATCACGCCCGGCGACAAGGTGCGCACGCACTCCGCCTATAATGCGATGGACTACAATTCCTTCGTTCTGGCGGATGCGATCAGGCGCGGTTTCTCGCGCGGCATGATCACGTCGGATGCGAAGATGCTGGAACTGTTCCTGTCGACGGGCGCCGGCATGGGCAGCACGCCGGCGCTGGCATTCGACGGCAAGGTGCTGTTCGCGCCGGAGGCCGGCAGTGAAGGCTATGCCGGCACATTGACGGTGCGCGGCACCATTCAATCGGACATCGAGATTCTCGCTGCGGGGCAAGCGCCGGTGAAGGGCGCGAATGGCATTGCCATCTATGCTGACCAGCTCAATGCCTTCGGCGCGGCGCGTATGTCCATCGGCGGTGGCATGTCGCTGGGCTCGCAGGGCTCCAACATCGTGAGGTTCGGGGCCCATCAGGCCAACAGCATCACGGTGCGGTCGGGCGTGGTTCTGTCGGCCGCCGAGATTTTCCTCGTCGCGACCCAGGGTCCAAGCAAGTCGGGCACCGGCACTATCACGATCGAGCAGGGCGCCACCATCACGACGATCGGCCGCGGTCCAGTGCCGTTCGATTCCAGCGACGGCTTCGTCTATATCCCGTCCACCCAAGCGGTGTTCGTGGTGTCCAACGGATGGGTCAATCTGCTGGCACCGGACTCGCCATCGACATTGACCAGCGGTCCGGTCGCCATCGATGTGGGCGGTTGCGTGGCCGGCTCCATCTGCCGCGGCGAGACGGCGTTGTATTCCGAAGGAACCATCGGCGCGGCCACCACTGCAGCCTTCACTTTGCGCGACAGCCTGCGCTATGGCACCCGCAATCTCGTCTTAGGCGTCTCCGCGGTCAATCTCGGCACGGCCGAGGCGCTCGCTCAAGCGGGCGCGGCCGGGCAATTGCCGCCGGGCATGGCGCTGAACCAGACGGTTCTCGCCAATCTCCTGCGCGGCAATACCAGCGTCGGCGCGCCCGCGCTGGAAACGCTGGTGCTGAATGCGCGCGAGTCCGTGAATATCTACGGCTCGGTGAATCTCGACACGCTCGATCCCGCAACCGGAAAGTCGTCGCTGGGGCGTCTCGTCTTCGGCGCGCCCGCGATTTACGGTTACGGTGCGGCCGGCGACAAGGCGACCATCACCACCGGCGAATTCATCTGGTCCGGCGCCATCGGCAACGGCGGTGCCAGCAGCAACAACGGCGCCTACATCCCCGGCTCCGAATCGTCGCAGCTTCCCGGTGCGCCGGTGCTGACCCGCCTCGGCAGCGGCACCTTCGATGTCGTTGCCGAGCGCATCCTGCTCGGCTACGCGCCGAATTCGCGCCCGAACACGCTGGTCTCTGCAGATCGCCTCGCGCTCGGCTTCAGCGGCGTCAACTTCACCGCGTCCGAACGCGTGTCGTCGAGCGGCAAGGGCTCGCTCAGCGTCTATCACACGCAGGGCGCCTATCAGCCCGGTACCGGCTATGCCTTCAGCGGCGGCGATCTCACCATCCGCACGGCGATGGTCACCGGAGAGGCCGGATCGACCAACACGATCAGGGCCGGCGGCAATGTGCTGATCACGGGCAACGGCGGCAGCGCCACGGCCACCAGCGATGTGCTCGGCGCCGAGTTGAAGATATCCGGACAGACCATCACGCTCGACACGGCCGTGGTGATGCCGTCGGGGCGTCTCACGCTCGACGCCGTCAATGATCTCGTGCTGACCAATGGCGCGCGGATCGACATGGCGGGTCGCGAGATCACCATGTTCGATGTGAAGAAGTATAGCTGGGGCGGCGATATCGTGCTCAGCAGCGCCAATGGCGACATCGCCATGGGCGCAGGCGCCAGCATCGATCTGTCCGCGCGCTATAACCGCGCCGGGACGCTGCAGCTGACGGCGCTGGGTGATGCGGCGGGTCATGTCGATCTCGCAGGCACCATCCGCGGCGGCACGAGCGGCGTGCATGATGCCGGCGGCACCTATGTGCCTTATGATGCGGCGGAGATCACCGTGCGCGCTCAGACGCTGGCGGATTTCGCCGGCCTCAATACGCGCCTCAATGCCGGTCAGGTGTTCGGCGCCCGCCGCTTCCAGATCAAGCAGGGCAGCCTCACCATCGGCGACGAGGTGAAGGCGCGCCAGGTCGAGATCGTGCTCGATGGCGGCGATCTCACGGTCAATGGCCGCATCGATGCGTCGGGCTTCTCGGTGGGCAACATCCGCTTGGCGGCGAAGGGCGATCTCACCATCAACGGCACGCTCGATGCCCATGGCACCGGCCTGCGCGTGGACAGCTATGGCAAGATCATCGACAGCCCGAACCGGGCGATCATCGATCTGACCACGCGGGAAGGGCGGCTCACGCTCGCCGCAGGTGCGCGCATCGATCTGCGTCACGGCACGGATTCCGCGTACAATGACGGCCGCGCCCGCGGCACGCTCACGCTCAATGCGCCGCGCGTCGCAAGCAATGATGTCGCGGTTGATGTCAACGGCAGCCCCGCCATCTCCGGGGCCAAGAGCATCGCGGTCAATGCGTTCCGCTCCTATGACGATGCACCGCTCGCCACCGTGCCGGATGTCAATGGCGGCCGTCCACAACTGATCACGCAGGCCTATCTCGACGTGATCGACGGCCACAGCAGCGCCTTCATCGATGCTGCCCTGCTGAACGCGACGCTCAATGCGCGGCTCGCGGGTCTCGGCAGCTATCACCTGCGTCCGGGCGTCGAGATCGTCGGCAAGGTCAGCGCCGACAATCCGAATGGCGATCTCACCGTGTCCGGCGATATCGACCTGTCGAACTATCGCTACGGGCCGAACGCCAACCGCATCGACGCCGACAAGCGCGGCTTCGGCGAGCCGGGCGCGCTGGTGTTCCGCGCCGCCGGCAATCTCAACATCCATGGCAGCATCAATGACGGCTTTGCGCCGCCGCCGGTCTCGCCGGACGATGAGAAGGGCTGGCAGTTGATCGAGGGGCGCGACACGATGGGCAATGGCCTGACACCGTTCGGCGGCGACATCGTGGTGCCGATCGATGGTGTGAAGCTGGAGGCAGGCACCATATTCCCGGCTGGTGCGGTGCTGAACTACGATATCCCGGTGCGCCTCACGCAGCGTGCCGGTAAGGACGTGCCGTTGCCGGTTGGGACTGTGCTTCCAACGCAAGTGACGCTCAAGGAAACTATGACGTTATCGGCCGGCACCGTTCTTGGAGCCCAAGTGATCGCCGCCGATGGTACCGTCTATGCGGCCGGCACCGTGTTGCCTTCCGCGATAACGTTGGCCGCCGGCAGCAAGCTCGGCGCCGGCTTCGCACTGCGCAGCGCGGTATCTGTCCTGCCATTCATTTGGCCGAAAGGTGTGAAGATTCCCATCGCTCTGGAAACCACCGCGCAGATCACGCTGGCGCAGGGATCGCTGATCCCGTCCATGACCAGCGTCAAATTGCTGGGCGGCCAACCGGTCAATTTGCGGCCGGGCGGTTCCGGCCGCAATTGGGCGCTATCGCCGATGCTGGGCGAGGGCTCCACGTCCTGGGACCTGACGCTGACGGCGGGCGCCGATCTCGGCTCCGCCGATCCGCGCGCACGCAATGCGAAGGGCAAGGGCGATCTCGTTCTGGCCGACACCCATCACGGCATTCACAGCACGTCGAAGACGACCACGACGACAGTGTTCATCGGCGACATGATTATCA
>CALRZK010000480.1:0-3867 GCA_943372615.1 Bradyrhizobium ivorense
CCTTCGCCACGGCCCCTCTCCCGCCTTCGCTTCGCTCGGCACCCTCTCCCGCAAGCGGGAGAGGGGACAGTCACATCAACGCTGGCGCCTCATGGCAGCAGGCAAATTGGGAGCAACACACATGACCTTCAAGAATTTCAAGGTTGAGACCGACGCTGACGGCATCGCCCTCGTCACCTGGGACATTCCCGGCCGTTCGATGAACGTGCTCGACACCACCACCATCGAAGAGCTCGGCGCCATCGTCGACCAGACCACGTCGGACGCCGCCGTGAAGGGCGTCGTCATCACCTCCGGCAAGGATGCGTTCTCGGCCGGTGCCGATCTGTCCATGCTGGAAGGCATGAACAAGGTGTTCGCCGAGACGAAGAAAGCCAAGGGCGAGGAAGCCGCACAGCAGATGCTGTTCGACGAGAGCCGCAAGCTGTCGCTGACGCTGCGCAAGATCGAGACCGCGGGCAAGCCGTGGGTCGCGGCCATCAACGGCCTTGCGCTCGGCGGCGCATTCGAGGTGACGCTCGCCTGCCACTATCGTGTCGCGGCTGAAAATCCGAAGACCCGCCTCGGCCTGCCCGAGATCAAGGTCGGCCTGTTCCCGGGCGGCGGCGGCACCCAGCGTCTGGCGCGCATGCTGCAGCCGCAGGACACGATGCAGATGCTGCTCAAGGGCGATGCGATCAATCTCGCCAAGGCCAAGGCAATGAACATCGTCGGCGCCGTGGTGCCGGCAGCCGATCTCATCAAGACCGCGAAGGAATGGATCAAGGCCGGCGGCAAGGCCACAGCACCTTGGGACGAGAAGGGCTTCAAGCTGCCCGGCGGCCCCGTCTATTCCAAGCAGGGCATGATGATGTTCCCGGCCGGCAACGCCATCTATCGCCGCGAGACCTTCGACAACTATCCGGCCGCCCGCGCCATCATGCAGTGCGTCTATGAAGGCCTGCAATTGCCGATGGATGCGGCGCTCCGCGTGGAGTCACGCTACTTCGCCCATGTCCTGCAGACCAAGGAAGCGGCGGCCATGATCCGCAGCCTGTTCCTCTCCATGCAGGAGCTCAACAAGGGCGCCCGTCGTCCGACGAACGTGCCGCCGACCAAGGTCAAGAAGCTCGCCATCATCGGCGCCGGCTTCATGGGCGCATCGGTCGGTTACGTCTCCGCCAAGGGCGGCATCGATGTGGTGCTGATCGATCGCGATCAGGCTGCGGCCGACAAGGGCCGTGCGCATTGCCAGTCGGTCATCGACGGGCTGATCGCCAAGGGCCGCGCCAAGGAGGCCGATCGCGATGCGCTGATGTCGAAGATCACGGCCACGGCTGATTTCAACGTCATCAAGGAATGCGACCTCGTCATCGAGGCCGTGTTCGAAGATCGCGCGGTCAAGGCCGAGATCTACAAGAAGGTGCAGCCGCTCTTGAAGGAAGGCGCGATCATCGCCTCCAACACATCGACATTGCCGATCAACTCGCTGGCCGAGGAGTTCGAGGACCAGTCAAAGTTCATCGGCATCCACTTCTTCTCCCCGGTCGAGAAGATGATGCTGGTGGAAACGATCGTCGGCAAGAACACCGGCGATGTCGCCCTCGCCACCGCGCTCGATTACATCCGTGTTATCGGCAAGACCCCGATCGTCGTGAATGACTCACGTGGCTTCTTCGCCAATCGCTGCGTGCTGCGTTTCACCGCCGAGGGCCTGGAAATGCTGCTCGAAGGCGTGCCGCCGGCGATGATCGAGAACACGGCGAAGATGGCCGGCATGCCGGTCGGCCCGCTGTCGCTGTCGGACGAGATCGCGCTCGATCTGGTGCTCAAGATCATGAAGGCCACTGAAGCCGATCTCGGCTCGCAGGCGGTGGATCAGGCGCAGAAGAAGCTGATTGTCGAGATGGTGGAGAAGCAGGAGCGCTTTGGCCGCAAGAACGGTAAGGGTTTTTACGAGTATCCGCCGAAGGGTAAAGGCTCGAAGGCGCTCTGGAAGGGCATCGCACCCCTGCTGCCGAAGCCGGTCGATCCCGACACGCTGGATGTGGAAGAGCTGAAGCAGCGTTTCCTGGTGGTGCAGGCGGTGGAAGCCGCGCGCACGGTCGAGGACAATGTGATCGTCGATCCGCGTGAAGCGGATGTCGGTTCGATCCTCGGCTTCGGCTTCGCCCCGTTCACAGGCGGCACGCTGAGCTATATCGACTTCATGGGAACGAAGAAGTTCGTGGAGCTCTGCCACAAGCTGGAGAAGAAATACGGCTCGCGGTTTACGCCGCCGAAGCTGCTGGAAGAGATGGCTGCCAAGGGTGAGACGTTCTACGGACGTTTCGCGCCGAAGAAGGTGGCGGCGTGATTTCTTCCCCTCTCCCGCTTGCGGGAGAGGGTGCCCGAGCGAAGCGACGGGCGGGAGAGGGTCCGTAAGACGCGGAGCGTGTGGCTCCCTCTCCCGTCTCACTCTCGCTTCGCTCGATTGATCCACCCTCTCCCGCAAGCGGGAGAGGGGATGTGGAGCGCCATCGCTCCTACAATCTCACTTCACCGCGCCCAGACACCACGCCAGAATCCCCTTCTGCGCATGCAGACGGTTCTCGGCTTCGTCGAACACCACCGATTGCGGACCATCGATCACCGCATCCGTGACTTCCTCGCCGCGATGCGCGGGCAGGCAGTGCATGAACAGCGCGTCCTTGTTCGCCAGACCCATCAGCCGCTCATTGACCTGATACGGCTTCAGGAGATTGTGCCGCGTCTCGCCTTCCTTGTCGCCCATCGACACCCAGGTGTCGGTGACGACGCAATCGACGCCCTTGGTCATGGCATCGGGATCATGTGAGAATGTGATGTTCGCACCGGATGCCTTGGCCCAGTCCTTGAACGCCTTCTTCGGCGAGAGCTGCGGCGGCGTGGCAATATTGAGCTTGAAGCCGAAACGCTCGGCGGCATGGGCCCAGGACATCAGCACATTGTTGTCGTCGCCGACCCAGGCCACCGTGCGGCCCTTGATCGAGCCGCGATGCTCTTCATAGGTCATGACATCGGCCATCACCTGGCACGGATGCGAGAAGCGCGTCAGACCGTTGATGACGGGAACGGTAGCGTTATTCGCCAGCTCCATCAGCGAGTCATGATTGAGGATGCGGATCATGATGATGTCGACGAAGCGCGACAGCACGCGCGCCGTATCGGCAATCGTCTCGCCGCGACCGAGCTGCATTTCCGCGCCGGTGAGCATGACGACTTCGCCGCCGAGCTGACGCATGCCGACCTCGAACGACACGCGGGTGCGCGTCGAGGGCTTTTCAAAGATCATCGCCAGAGTCTTGTTCTTCAGCGGATGATCGCGATCGGCGCTGCTGTCTTTCTGGCCCTTCAGCTTCGCCTTGATGGCGCTGGCTGCGTCGAGAATCTTGCGTAGCTCACTGGCAGAGACCGCCGTGAGATCAAGGAAGTGCCGCGGAGTCGTGTTCATCACACGGCTCCCTTGGCCAACACGGTGCAGGCCTGTTCCAGGCGCTGCACGGCTTCCTCGATGTCGCTTTCGGTCACGACCAGCGGCGGCAGGAAACGCACGACATTGTCGCCGGCGCCCACCGTCAGCAGCTTGGCATCGCGCAGCGCGCCGACGAGATCGGCAGCAGGCACCACGGCCTTCAGGCCGATCAGCATGCCTTCACCGCGGACTTCTGCAAGCACGGTCGGATAGCGATCGACCACGCTGGCGAGTTTCTGCTTCAGCAGCAGCGTTTTCTGTTTCACCTGGTCGAAGAAGCCGGGCTCCAGCATCACGTCGAGCACGGAATTCGCTGCCGCCACCGCCAGCGGATTGCCGCCGAAGGTGGAGCCATGCGAGCCCGGCGCCATGCCTTCGGCCGCAGCAGCCGTGAC
>CALRZK010000481.1:0-3861 GCA_943372615.1 Bradyrhizobium ivorense
CCGGTGCGCTCTATAATCGTATCGAGGCGATCGAAATGTTCGCCGCCGACGTCTCGCACGAACTCAAGAATCCGCTGACCTCGCTGCGCTCGGCTGTCGAGACGCTGCCGCTGGCGAAGAACGAAAACAGCCGCGCGCGCCTGCTCGAAGTCATCGAGCACGACGTCCGTCGTCTCGATCGCCTGATCTCGGATATTTCCGACGCCAGCCGCCTCGATGCCGAACTGCAGCGGAATGACGTTGCGCCCGTCAACATCCGCACCCTGCTGACGACGCTGACCGCCATCGCCAACGAGACCAAGCTTGGTCACGACGTCGGCGTCGAGATTCGCTTCGAAGGAACGGCGAGCGATACGTTCTCCGTGCCCGGCCATGACTCGCGCCTCGGCCAGGTCATCACCAATCTCGTCACCAACGCCCAGTCATTCTCCGAATCCGGCGGCAAGGTGCGGATCGCCTGTCGCCGCCTGAAGGGGAAGATCGAGGTCGTGGTGGATGACGACGGTCCCGGCATCGGCCCGGATGCCCTGGAGCGCATCTTCGAGCGCTTTTACACCGACCGTCCGCACCAGGGCTTCGGCCAGAATTCCGGCCTTGGCCTGTCGATCTCCAAACAGATCGTCGAGGCCCATGGCGGCACCATCTGGGCCGAGAACCGCATCGGCGCCGCCACAGCCGATGGCGAGGTACCCGTGCTTGGCGCCCGCTTCGTGGTGCGGTTGCCGGCGACATGAGCGCCCCCCATATCAGCGTCCATGCATCGGCCGTCCTGGTGGGCGACCGTGCAGTGCTGATCCGCGGCCCGTCCGGCTCCGGGAAATCGCGGTTGTTGTTCGACCTGATCCTCGCCGCCCAGGCCGGTCAGCTCCCCGAAGCCATGCTGGTAGCCGATGACCGCGCCTTTCTGGACGTCGGCGAGGATGGCCTTCTCCGCGTCCGCCCCGTTCCCGAATTGATCGGCTTGCTGGAAATCCGAGGTTTGGGTATCAGGCGCCTCGATTGCGCCACCGCCGCCATTGTGGGGCTGGTGGTCGATCTCGATGCAGCCGACGCTGCGCGGCTTCCTGACGCGGAAGCGCTGCGGACACGGCTGCATGATATTGAAATTCCCCGTATCCCGGTCGGATCCGGCTTCTCGCCGCTACCATTGGTGGTGGCATATCTGACGACAACCGACGGCACTTCGTCGCTGCGACCTTAGGACGATTGCCCGAAGGGAATTGGTAACCATATTAGTCCCACACTCGCCACCGAACAGGCCAGCCGAACCTCCCCCGACATAGGTCGTATTTTAAGGGAGTTCGCGCAGAGTCCTCTTGCGCAGAGGCTCTGGATGGTCAAAGTGGCGCTTTCGTGCGGTGCACCAATGCACCCACGAGGAGTTTCCGATGATTGGTCTGGTACTTGTGACCCATGGGCGCCTTGCCGACGAGTTCAAGGCAGCGCTCGAACACGTAATGGGTCCGCAACAACAAATCGAAGCCGTGACGATCGGTGCGGAAGATGACTCCGACCTCTGTCGCAGCGACATCATTGAAGCCGTCAACCGCGTCGATAGCGGCGACGGCGTTGCTATCCTCACCGACATGTTCGGCGGCACGCCGTCGAACCTCGCGATCTCCTGCATGAGCCGGCCGAAGGTCGAAGTGCTCGCGGGCATCAATCTGCCGATGCTGGTGAAGCTCGCCAAGGTGCGCGAAGAGCGCGCGCTGCCGGATGCCATCGCCATGGCGCAGGAAGCCGGCCGCAAATATGTGACCATTGCCAGCCGCGTGCTTGCCGGCAAATGAGCGAACCTCTCTCCCGCGAACTGCCCATCACCAACAAGCGTGGCCTTCACGCCCGCGCCTCCGCCAAATTCGTGCAGACGGTGGAGAAGTTCAGCGCCGACATCACGGTCACGCGCAATGGCGAGACCGTCGGCGGCACCTCCATCATGGGCCTGATGATGCTCGCTGCCGGCATCGGCACCAGCATCGTGGTCACCGCGAAAGGGCCGGAAGCCGAAGCCGCGATGGAAGCGATTTCCGCGCTCGTGCTCGACAAGTTCGGCGAAGAGCAGGATTAGCTGTAGCACGTAGCCTGGGTTACGCTACGCTTCGCCTCATCCGGGCTACAAGGTCACTTCCCTGGCGGCACAAAATAGACGTGCCAACGCGACGAAATCCCTGCCTGCCCCTGGAAGAAGCGCCGCGTCGAGATGACGACGCGCTCCGCTCCCGCAGCATATTCCTTCATCCACGCCTCGCATCGCTCGACCCGTTCATCGGTCGGATCGCAGATACCGATGAAGCCGGCGCGTCTGGTGTCTTCCAGCGACAGCAAGCCCGAGCCCACCTTTTCATAGGGCACGAATGGCAGGGGATGATCGACGCTGTAGAACGTCATCTGATCAGCCACCTCGACAAAGCCGACCACGGCGCTCCAGCGCGCATGCGCGCGGGTATGCCACATCTCGGTGAGCTGCCTCGCAAGCTGCGAATAGGAGACATGGGCGAAATTGCCGCTCTCGTCGCGCGGCATGCTTGCAATCGCGATCTGCGGCGCCAGACCCAGCGATGCCAGCGAGAGCAGCAGCCAAACCGCCGCAATCCGCGGCAACGCCACGCGCGGCATCCTGAGGGGCGGGATCGCGATGAAGGCGAGCGGCACCAGGAAGAACAGCGAGATGCCCCAGTCGGTCTTGATATAGATGTCGAAAATCAGCGCGCCGATCGGCGGTCCTACAGCGACGATGCCCTGGATCAGCCAGATATTCAGCGCCTGGTCGCGATTGACGGACGGATTGTCGCGCATCGACCACGGGCGCCTGGCGAATGCGTGCGGGTCGCGCGACAACAGCGACCACCAGCGCGGCGCCCAGGCCAACACCGCTGCAGCAATCGCCAGCGGCAGAAGGAGCAGCGCGACATTGTGGCCGATATAGCCCCAGACCAGCTGCAGGCTCTGCCAGTGTGACGAAATGACGTAAGTGCTGGTCGCATAGCGGAATGGTGCAAACTCCGCGCTGCGTACCCAGTCGATATGCGGCAACAGCGCCGCCACCATGGTGGCGATCGCCATCCAGGGCGCGGGCGAGCGCAGGAACAGCATCCGCTGCGGGTGGATCAACGCGGCGACGCCGATGGCGCCGATCATGGTCACCACCCAGTATTTGCACATCAAAGCTGCCGCGCCGGCGAGGCCGAGTAGGACGCCGGAGCGGATCGTACGCTTCTCGAAAGCATGGAGATAAGCCAGCACCAGCAGCGGCAGCGTGATCAGCTGCACCAGATCGGCGTTGAACTTGAAACCCTTGAAATTGAAGATCGGATAGAGCGCCACCATCACCAGCACGAAGAAGGCGCGGCGGCGATCCACCACATGCAGCGCGATCGCCCAGCAAACGATCATGCCGATGCCGACCGTGGTCATGGCCAGCGCATAGGAAGCCCAGTCCGTGGTCGGGAAGAAGCTGAACCAGGCACCGGCGATCCAGCCCGACAGCGGCGGATGCTTGCCATAACCGAGCAGGAACTTCTGCCCCCAGGCATAGGCCTCCGAGACGTCGAAATGCACGTCCTGCGCCGCCTTCACCTGGGTCAGGATCGCGGTCCACAGCACCGCATGCGCAATGGTGAAACCGACCACCAGCACCGGCGCCAGCTGCGGATCGCCCGCCCAGGCGACCACGCGGGCCGCAGCCCGCCGCAGCCTGGCAGCGAAGCTGCGGCGCTTGGCGGGGGCGGCGATGGCGGGGGATTTTCGACTGCGCTCAGGCCTTTTCATAAGACCTTGCCTATCCTGTTTTCCCCGCGAGCGAAATCAGAATGGCTTGATCAAAATGCCGCTTCAAATGGCCTTGTGAAACCACCGAAAAAG
>CALRZK010000482.1:0-3858 GCA_943372615.1 Bradyrhizobium ivorense
CGATCAGGCCGAGAAGCTCGAACTGCGCGCGCCGCAGACCGGCGTCGTGCACGAACTCAACGTCCACACCGAAGGCGGTGTCATCGCGGCCGGCGAAACCGTGATGATGATCGTGCCGGACAGCGACAGCCTCATCGTCGAGACCCGCGTGCCGCCGCAGGAGATCGATCAGGTCAAGCTCGGCCAGAACGCGGTGCTGCGCTTCACCAATTTCAACCAGCGCACCACGCCGGAAATCGATGGCGAGGTGTCGCGGATCGGCGCCGACATCTCACGCGAGGACAAGGCCGGGCCGACTTATTTCGTGGTCCGCATCGCGATTGGCCAAGATCAGATCAGGAAATTCAATGGCGTCAGGCTGATGCCCGGCATGCCGGTGGAAGTCTTCATCCGCACCGGCGAACGGACGCTACTGTCCTATCTGATGAAGCCGATGGCGGACCAGATGCACCGGGCGTTCAGGGAGAAGTGAGCGGTCTTCAGCTCGTATATTCCTGTAGGGTGGGCAAAGGCGCGATTGCGCCGTGCCCACCATCAAGTGCCGTGAATGTCATGGTGGGCACGCTGCGCTTTGCCCACCCTACATCACGAGCAGTCTCACGCCGCGGACGTCTTTGCCTGCGTCCCGCCGAGATGCCGCTGATAGCTCATGATGATCTCATCGAACGTCTTGTCGGCGACGACACCCACCGACGGTGCACGCGTCGAGATGAATCCTTTCGGCCAGCCATCGACGATCTTCTTCAATTCCGGATCGGGCTCGAATGTCACCCGCGGCGCGACCTCGGCCACGATGTTCAGCGCAGTGACGATGTCTTCCATGCTCACCGTCAGGGCCGGCTGGTTGAGCACGCGCTTGCCGCGCAGGGCGGCAGTATCCGCATCTTGCAGCGTGATGAGATTCCGCACCACCGTATCCACAGAGACCACCGGCACCTTGGTATCCGGCCGCAGCGGGCAGATCGTCGGCTTGCCGGCCACGCTGTCGCGCACCATGCCGGCGATCCGGTCCGATACCGAATTGGTCGGCGGGCCCGGATGCACCAGCACGATGGGCAGCCGAAGCGCGCGGGCATCGATCAGGCCATGGCGCGTCGCATCCGCCAGCATCAGTTCGGCGATGGCCTTGTGCGTGCCATAGGAGGTCTGCGGTTTCTGCAAATGATCGTCATCGACATTGTCCGGCAGCAATCCACCGAACACGGCAATCGAGCTCGGGAAGATGAAACGCGGGGGCGCCACCTTGTCGCCGACAGTGTCGATCAGATCGGCAAGCGACGAGACATTGACGGCAAGTGCAGCCGCAGGATCCTCTTCAGCCGCGCTGGTCAGCACCGCGGCAAGATGAAAAACGCTGCTGGGCTTCCATGCCGCGATCTGGGCGCGCGTGTGACGGTCGGAAATATCCGCCTGCATGCGCGTGAGACGCGGGTCGGATGTCGCGAGCAGGTAAGTATCCAGCAGAAGGATCTCCTCGATCCGCTGGCTCTCGCCTTTGGCATTGTTCATTGCACCGCGTTGCAGCAGTGCGGCGGTGAGTGTCGTGCCGATGAAACCGCCGGCGCCCGTAATCAACACACGCATGGAGTCCGCCCTGTCTTGGTCTCACGTCGTGCGGCGTTGATCGCCGCGACAGGGCATCACTATCAACCCCCGCGCGGGCAAGTCGATGCCTGCTCCGGGAATGGCAGGTCAGCGCAATTGCTGTTGCAGTGCATGGCTTGGATGGCACAGACTGACCCGCGTGTAGCGTCGATCAGCTCCGCGCATATCAGGCGACGGACGTATCCGCCGTCACCTGCTGCATGCGGTGGAAGCGCAGCACTTGCTGTGCGGTCGAAGGACGCAGGCGTTCATAAGTATCGCGTTCGGCGATGTTTTCGGACAGCGGCTGGTTCGCCAGCCTCTGTCGGAGGTCGATGATCGCCTTGACGGTGGGCCAGGAAAAATTGGCGACCTTCGACAGGATGAGGATGCCTTCGTTGCTCGACTCGATCATCATCGCTTCGACGACGGAGACCGGGATGTGTGCGAGGCATGCGATTGCAGCATTGGCCTCATCGAATTTCTCATTGATGGCGAATTTCAGCACCTCATTCTCGTCGAGGCGGCCGTCCTTGTGAAGCAGACGCACCAGCTCGTGCGAAATGGCGGATTCCTCGCTCATGGCAACCGGTGTCGAGCGGGCCTTTCGTGTGACTTTCTGCACGGCAGAGGAAATTTCGCCGGCAAGTTTTGGATTGGCGGAAGCCATCCGCGCCCGAACGGATGCGGAGGCCTGACCGATCAGCTTCAAGAGGTGGTGGCGCGGCATCGATGGACGCATGGCGACACAGGCCGCAATCCCGTCATGATCGCCGGCGCGTTGCACCAGCCGGTCATAGCCCCGCTCGGAGAATGACGCGCCCTGATTGTTCACGGTGCTCATGACCACATTGTCATCGCCGCGCTCGACCAGGATCTCGGTGACGGCGCCGCTCAATGTCTCGCGGGTCGAAATCGCGAGCAGATGGCCCTGGCTCTTGGTGCGGGCATTCTCGATCAGCGCGGTGTCGTCGAGCTGGCGTGAATGTGACAGCACCGGTGCAGCGACCTCCACCCGATCGTCGAAAGCGAGGCGGCGCACGACGCGCGGCGGCGCGCTGCTGGCCGGGGCAAGACGTTCGGCGAGCAGCACTTTCGTCTCGGCTTCCAGATGTTCGATCAGGCATTCGAACACGTCATCGAAGACAGCGATCTGCGCTTTCGAATAATCCGCCGCATGATCGATGAAGAGGTCGGTCACCTGACGCAGCATGTCGACACGGCGCGCGACATTGCCATGCGCGAGCGCGGTCTGTAGGTCGTCAAGTAAACTGGCCGATATCGGCGACTTAAAGATCATGGCTCTATCCTGGAGACATCAATCCGGCGCCCGTTCTCGGTCGCCTTGGTGGTGGGTAGTCAAAATGAGTCTTGGGTGGTCAAAACAAGTCTTGGGTCGTTAAAACAAGTCTCGGGCGGTCAAAATCGATCAGGCAGCAGCAATACGGTTCCGACCGCGGTCCTTAGCTGCGTAAAGCGCCAGGTCGGTGCGGGCAAGCAGGGATTCTGTTGTTTCGTTCTCGCGAAGCGTTGCGATGCCAGCGGAGATAGTCACGGTTAATCCTTCGGAAAAAGCGCTCCAGTCGAGTGTCTCGACGATGGCACGCAAACGGTCCAGCATGCGCGTGCCGCTGTCATGTGCGGTGTCCGGCAGCAGCAGCAAAAACTCCTCGCCGCCATATCGGCCGAATTTGTCGATGGTCCGGATATTGGCGAAGATGCTGATGGCGAAAGTGCGCAGCACCTCGTCACCGGTGAGATGGCCGAAGCGGTCATTGATCTGCTTGAAATGATCTAGGTCAATCAAGGCGACGGTACAGGCGGTGCCGATTTGCTGGCAGCGCGCGATGTCGTCCTCGAGTTGCCGCATGATGCTGCGGCGATTGAGCGCGCCGGTCAGTTCATCCACTTCGGCCAGCTCCTCGATCCGCTTATAGGCGGTCTCGAGCGCCGCGCTGCGACGATACAGATTGTCGCGCACGCGGGTGGCAAAGATATTGATGAACATGATGCGCGCCAGCGTGGCCGCAAAGGTCGATAGTGTTGCGATACGTTCGAGCGCGTTGCCCGATGGCGTAACCAGCGGCAGGTCGGCCAGAAGGTAGAGCGCGATGACGCTGCCGCTCATGACCGCGCAGGCGATCGCGCCACGTAGCGGCGAGGCGCGGAAGGCGATGACATTGGCGATCAGAAAGAACGCGCATAGAAACACGACGGCGACAGCAGGCGCTGCATAGATGAAGCCCAGCATCATTGCGCAGGTGACGGCGGTGT
>CALRZK010000483.1:0-3857 GCA_943372615.1 Bradyrhizobium ivorense
CCCGCTTGCGGGAGAGGGGGGATCGAACTGCGAAGCAGTTCGAGACGGGAGAGGGCCAGTGACGAGGAGTGTCCTCTCAGACCCTCTCCCGCCCTTCGCTTCGCTCGGGCACCCTCTCCCGCAAGCGGGAGAGGGGATTACCCGAACACAGCGACATTCTGCCGGCTCGCCATGATCGGCGTGCCCTTGCGATTCCACAGCGTCATCGCCTGGCTCGAATAACCGGCCGCGATCTGCTCGGCGACATTGTGGATCAGCCACCAGCCATCATCGGTCGTAATCTCATCCGTCAGCATGTCGATCGCCCACGTCATGGTCGAGATCGGCGACGGTGATTTTGAACGCGCGGAGGCAGCCGGCGGCGGTGCATCGGCGAGTGCCAGCAGTGCCACGAGCGACGGCGCGATGCCCGGCTCCTTGTGGCGTAGCCACAGCGACATCTGTGGATCGTCGCTGCCGCTGAAGGGCGGCGAGCCCGAGACGAAGCGGCCGTCGATATGCTGTGCGAAGCTGAGACTCGCCGGCGCGTTGCGGAAGAAGTTCGGGCAGGTCTCGGGGTCTTTCAATTCCGGCGTGCCGATCGCCACATGCTCGAATGCGGACTCGCGCGCCGCGCCAAAACAGAACATCGCACGCGTCGCGAGGCCGGCTTCGCCGACCAGATCCACGCTGGCGAACAGCGTCGACTTGCCTTTGCGCAGCACGCTGGTCTTGAGCTGCAACTGGCCTGCAGCAGGTCCGACAAAGGCGATCTGCGCCGAGCGCAGCGGTGGCACCGCGCCGAATTCATTCAGTGCGGCCTGCATACAGAGTGCAGAGGCAAGTCCGCCATAGACGGTGCGGCCCTGCAGCCAGTCGTCGCTGACACTGACGGCCCAGCCGTCGCCTGCGCGCGCCATGCCGGCCATCAATGCGGTAAATTCTGTCATGCGGTGTTTCCCCGGCTTTGTTGGATGATTGCCATCATCTATAGCGGGGAATGCGGGGAGGGGGAATATGGTGGCGAAGCCGCCCTCTCTACCGTCATCCCAGCCCAAACGCAATTGCGTTTGGGCGAGAGGTGCGAGCTCTTGCGAGCCTCGAAGGATGCGTGTGACGCACGGAGCCCGCGGCCATCCTTCGAGGCCGCCGCAAGAGCGGCGGCACCTTCAGCCCAAACGCGTTTGCGTTTGGGCGGAGATGACGGCGGAGTTAGTTATTGTGCCGAGAGACCAACCTTACTTCGGCTGTAGCGCCTTCATCTTTTCCATGTCGGCGATGTTCATCTTCATGCCGCCCTGCATCACGATATCACCCGGCTTCTGGTCCGCCTTGCAGGGGCCGACCCATTTGGCCTGGATCGTGGTCACCATTTCCGGGGGCAGGCCGCCGCCGGTCGACTTCGCAGTGGTCTTCACCGAATAGGCCGAGTTGAAATCGCCGGTGGCTTCGGAGTGGCCCGTCACGGTCGCATCACCAACGGTGCAGACGCTGTCGCCGATATAGCTGTTGCCGGATTTCGTCATCTCCTGCTTGGAGCACTTCATCGCATCCGACGACATCTTGTTCATCTGCCGGTCGACATTCTCATCGGTGCATTGATGCATCACCATCGGCGGCATTGCGGTCTTGGACATGCCGGTGATCTGCGTGCTCAATTCCCAGAGGCCGGCTTTGCGGATCGGCATTTGAACATTCTCGGCCAGCAGATGGCCGGTGCTGCACAAAAGAGTAAGGGCGATCAGGCTCGCGCGCTGAATCATGCGTCTCTCCAGTTCAGGTCGTTATCGTCGGATGGGGCAGAAAAATCTGCGAGGTTTGAAGCGAAACCCGTCGTCCGATGCACGAACAGAACGGTACACACGCGCAACGATGAGTTTTGCTGTGTTCAAACCACATGACGAATGTGGCGATAACCGGACCGCGTGATTGGCAGTCCTGTAGGATGGGTAGAGTGAAGGCGCATGGCGCCGTAACGAAACCCATCACCGCATGCTCGGAGTTCGTGGTGATGGGTTTCGCTAACGCTCTACCCATCCTACGCGACGGCGTTTGCGGTTAGTAACGCACGCTCAGCGGACGCTCATTCGCGCCATAGGGCACCCAGCGGCAGGCGAACGAGACATAGCCGCCATATTCGTTCTGTGCGCCGAGGAATTTCACGACCTTGCCGTAGCGCGCGCAATGATCGATGGCGAGCGCGCGAATGTCGGTCTGGTTGATCAGCGAGGTCGAAATGATGCCGCCGGTGTCGTTGCCCTTGAAGGACGGGACCCACTGGGCGTTGGCCGCGCCTGACATCGCTGCGCTGATGCCCATTGCCAAAATCGCCAACCGAATCGTCTGCATCACCGTCTCCTTATTCACAGAGGGGCACCTTAGAGCGCCAAGGCGACGCTGAAAAGAATGCGCGGCACCTGCTGACGGAGTTGTGCGCAGGGTGTTGCCGCGGTGCACTTGACCCCGCACGGCCTTCGCGGCACGGTCCCGGAACCATTTTCCAGCCGGCGGATTCCCCATGCGCACCCTCGTTTCATCCCTGAAGAAAGCTGCGATCGCTGCGGTTGCCGGCGTGGCACTGTTCAGCATGGCGCCGAGCGCTCAGGCTGCCAATCTGCTCGAGATGAATTTCGGCCTGTTCGGCCCGAATTACGAAGGCAAGGTCGGATCCTGCGAATCCGCGCTGTGGAAGATCACTTACCAGTTCAAGGACAAGGAAGCGGATTTCTGGAATTCGTCGCTCCAGTTCACCGGTTTTACCCATGTGCGCGAAACCGCTTACCGGCCCTGGGCTTCCGATAACATTCCGCGCCGCTTCTGCAGCGCCGATGCGACCTTCACCGACGGCAAGCAGCGCCAGGTGCATTACTCGATCATCGAGGACGGCGGTTTCGCCGGCTATGGCGATGGTGTCGAATGGTGCGTCACCGGCCTTGATCGCGACTGGGCCTACAACCCGAAGTGCCGCGCCGCCAAGTTCTGAGGTCGGCCTGTAGCCTGGATGGAGCGTAGCGAAATCCAGGACTCATAGCCTCGGCATATCTGCCGGTCCCCGGATTGCGCTTCGCTCCATCCGGGCTACTTCATTCCTGATTGTTCTTGAATTGTTCTAGAGGCCTGACTAGGCTCGCCTGATCAGGGGTGGGGCTTGCCATGTTTCATGCATTTCGGTCGGTCGTTTCGCTCGGCATTTTTCTGCTCGTCGCGTTGCTAGGCAACGATGCCTCTGCGCAGGACCGGCGGCAAAATGCCCCCGGCGAATTCGACTTTTATGTTTTGTCGCTGTCCTGGTCGCCGTCCTTCTGCGAGGCGGCGCAGGAGCGTGGGAATTCCGGTCGTAACCAGCAGATGCAATGCGGTGGCCGTCCCTATGCTTTCGTGGTGCATGGCCTCTGGCCGCAATATGACCGTGGCTTCCCGAATTATTGCGAGCGCCCCGCGCCGCGGCTGCCACGCAACATCATGACCGGGATGCTCGACCTGATGCCGGCGCCGGGTCTGATCTTCAATGAATGGGACAAGCACGGCACCTGTTCGGGCCTCGGCCCGCGCGCTTATTTCGAGACCACCCGCAAGGCCCGCGCGGGCGTGAAGATTCCGGATGAGTTCATCGATCTGCAACAGGCCAAGACCATTTCGCCTGAAGCGGTGGAAGAGGCTTTCATCAAGGTCAATCCGGGCCTGAGCAATTCCGCCATCGCCATCACCTGCGAGCGCAATCGCCTGCAGGAGGTGCGGATCTGCATGAGCAAGGATCTCCAGTTCCGCGCCTGCGAAGAAATCGACCGCCGCGCCTGCCGCCGCGACAAGGTGGTCATGCCGCCGGTCCGGGGCGGGTAGCGCTCCACTGTCGTTGCCCGGCTTGACCGGGCAACCCA
>CALRZK010000484.1:0-3843 GCA_943372615.1 Bradyrhizobium ivorense
CCGGTTCCGGCTCGGCGTCCTCCAATCTGGCTTTTGACAAGGTGGCGGCCAAGCGCTTCGCCGCGATCTTCGGCGTGCCGATTGCTGCCGGCATCGCGCTTGGCGATATGGAAGCGGCGCTGGATGAGTATGGCAAGCTGATTGCCAAACCCGCGCGTGATGGCTCCAGCTATGGGCTAATGTTCGTCAATGCGAAGCAGGATCTCGTTGCCGTCCGCAATGCGGCGAAGGTGGAAGATTACGTCATCGAGCCTTTCATCGCCGGCATCGAAGCCACCTGTGCGGTGCTGGAGCAGGGCGATGGCTCGGTGATCGCCCTGCCGCCCATCGAGA
Source organism: Bradyrhizobium ivorense (assembly GCA_943372615.1). Lineage (GTDB taxonomy): Bacteria > Pseudomonadota > Alphaproteobacteria > Rhizobiales > Xanthobacteraceae > Tardiphaga > Tardiphaga ivorense_A. Next base: position 334 of record CALRZK010000484.1, read on the forward strand.
TCGTCCCGGCCGGCGGTGGCTTCGATTACGAAGCAAAATATCTCGCCAAATCGACCCAGGAGATCTGCCCGGGGCGGTTTACGCCTGAGGTGACCGCGCAGCTCCAGGATTTTGCCGTTCGGGCCCACAAGGCGATGTCCTGTACGGGCTATTCGCGGTCGGACTTCATCGTGGCGGCCAATGGCCTGATCTATCTCGAGACCAATACGCTGCCGGGCCTCACCAAGGCGTCGCTCTACCCCAAGGCGCTAAATGCGCAGGGGATCAGCTTTGTGGAGTTCCTGCACGGGCAGATCGAGCTGGGCGTAGCCCGGATGGAGCGGAGCGCAATCCGGGGACCGGCGAACGGCTGATACTCTGAATCCCGGATTACGCTGCGCTCCATCCGGGCTACGGACCGCCATCTGCGACCGAACGCCGCCCGCTTTGCCTCGCCACGGTTCCTTAACACCCGGCTGCAACACTCCCGCTAAAGTCTTATGAATCCGGGGCAAAATGCCCTCTGATTCCATCCCCTTTACGTTTTGTTTACCAGGACATCCGAAGGTTAACGCTGGCGGCGCATGTTGCGCTTGGCTGCCGAGGCGTGAGCTTTGCGGGTGTTCCGTATCGTCGCGTATCGATGGAAGTGGTGTCTTTTCAGGCGCTTAGTCCGTTCCGGTTTGACCGAGATGTCATCTGCGTCATCGCCAGTGCTTTGACCCGCGACAATGCGGGCGCAACCTGTGACGAGCTCGTGGAATGGATGGTGGAGGACGCCTCTCTCGGTCGGTCGGATCGCTGAGGCCCCAAGCTGACCTCAAGATGGCGGCCCGTGGGGCAGGCATCCTGCTGCGCGAGCAGCTGGAGCCGCTCGAGCGTTCCCTCACGGCCCTGAAGAACCGCAAGGCGCCCGAACGCGAGCCGAGCACGAACAAACTCGTCATTTTCATCGAGCGCCACGTCCCGCGCCGCGTGGGCATCGCAGCAACGCTGCTGATCCTGGCCGGCAGTGTCGGCTTTGGCGTGGTCAAGGGCGAGCATGTCGACGAAGTCGTCGCCGCCTTCCAGGATACCCGCAATGCCGCGGCCAATGCCGCCGGTTTCCGCATTTCCTCGGTCATCCTCAATGGCCGCAAGCAGCTGACCCAGGACGAGATCCTGGCCATCGGCGGCATCAATGGCCGCTCGTCGCTGCTGTTCGTCGATGCCGCTGCCGTGCGCGACAAGCTCAAGGCCAATCCGTGGATCGCTGATGCCAATGTGCTGAAGCTGTATCCGGATCGCCTGCAGATCGACGTCACCGAACGCACCGCTTTTGCGCTTTGGCAGGAAGACGGCAAGCTCGCCGTCATCGCCGACGATGGCGCGGTGCTCGAAAACTACGTGCCCAGCAGTTTCGTGAAGCTGCCGCTGGTGGTGGGCAAGGGCGCCGATACCCAGGCCAAGGATTTCATCGCGCTGCTCGATCGCTATCCGCAGGTTCGCGCCGTTACGAAGGCCGCGATCTATGTGGGTGAGCGTCGCTGGAATCTCCGCCTCAATGACAATCTCGATGTCCGTCTGCCCGAGAACGACGTCGGCAATGCGCTGTCGCTGTTGAGCAAGCTCGACCGCGAGGATCGCCTGTTCTCGCGTGACATCGTCGCCATTGATATGCGCCTGCCGGATCGCCTGACCGTGCGTCTGTCGGAGGAGGCCGCCAAGGCCCGCGAAGAGCAGTTCAAGGCGCAGGACAAAGCCAAGAAGAAAGCAGGCGCAGCATGAGCGGGCTGGATCGCAACCAGGCGCCGAAGACGCGCCAGATGGCGGCCAACCGCACGGCGCTGGTGGCGTCGCTTGACGTCGGCACCAGCAAGATCGCGTGCATGATTGCGCGTTTGCGTCCGTGTGCACCGAATGAGGCGCTGCGTGGCCGCACCCATGCGGTCGAACTGATCGGCTACAGCCAGATCCAGTCGCGCGGCGTGAAGTCCGGCGCGGTCGTCGATATGGGCGAAGCCGAGCAGTCGGTGCGCCAGGCCGTGGGTCTTGCCGAGCGCATGGCCAAGGTCCGCGTTGAATCCGTTTTGCTGTCGGTCTCCGCCGGCCGCCTGCAGGGTCAGCTGATCGAAGCCTCCGCCGACATCAAGGGCGGCGCAGTCAGCGCCTCCGACATGGCCCGCGTCACCTCGACCGGCATGCGCCATGCGACGCCGCCGGGCCGCACCGTGCTGCACGCGCTGCCAGTGAGCTACTCGCTCGACGGCGTGAAGGGCATTCGCGATCCCAAAGGCATGGTCGCGTCGCAATTCGGCGTCGATATGAATGTCATCACCGCCGATGCGACTGTTGCGCGCAACCTGATGCTGGTCGTCGAGCGCTGCCATCTCAATGTCGAGGCGATGGCGGCCGCGCCTTATGTCGCAGGACTCTCCGTGCTCACCGATGACGAGACCGATCTCGGTGCTGCCGTCGTCGAGATGGGGGCAGGGACCACGACCATCGCCACTTACTCGGGCGGTCGCATCGTTCACGCCTCCGGATTTGCGGTAGGCGGGCAACACATCACCATGGATCTCGCGCGTGGACTCGGCTGCTGCATTGCGGATGCCGAGCGAATCAAGACGTTATATGGCACCGTGCTGACAGGTGGCTCCGACGCGCGTGAAATGATGAACGTGCCGACGGCTGGCGATAATGATCGTGATTATCCGCAGGCCGTGTCACGCGCCACGATTGCAAACATTGTGCGCCAGCGTGCCGAGGAGATTTTCGAAATGATCCGGGATCGGCTTGCGGATTCGCCTTTCGCTGCAGAGCCACGCGCACGCGTGGTGCTGTCGGGCGGCGCCTCGCAGCTGACCGGTCTTGTCGAACTCGGCTCGCAGATTCTCGGCCGCTCCGTTCGCGTCGCTCGCCCGCTCGGTTTCGGCCGTCTGCCGAACGAGGCCAAGAGCGCATCGTTCGCGGTGCCGTCGGGTCTGCTCGTCTATCCGCAATTCGCCCACCTCGAACATGTCGAGCCGCGCTTCACGCGTCAGCTCAAGACAGGCACCGATGGCGGCGGATACTTCGGAAAGGTCGGTCGATGGCTACGCGAGGGCTTCTGATGAGATTTTTCCAGACACTGCACATTCCGTCACCGACGCCACCGGCTTCAAGCCCACCGGCTTCAAGCTATCGGCACGACCACACAATTCGCGCTTAATACGAGAGGCAACCTCATGACCATCAATCTCAACGTTCCTGATATCAGCGAGCTGAAGCCCCGTATTACCGTGTTCGGTGTCGGCGGCGCCGGCGGCAACGCCGTCAACAACATGATCACCGCGGGTCTGCAGGGCGTCGACTTCGTCGTCGCCAATACCGACGCACAGGCGCTGACCATGTCGAAGGCGCAGCGCATCGTGCAGATGGGCACCCAGGTGACCCAGGGCCTCGGCGCCGGTTCGCAGCCGACTGGCGGTGCAGAAGCCGCGCAGGAAGTGATCGACGAAATCCGTGATCACCTCACGGGCGCCCATATGGTGTTCGTCACCGCCGGCATGG
>CALRZK010000485.1:0-3840 GCA_943372615.1 Bradyrhizobium ivorense
GCCCTGTGAGATTGAGCGTGCCGGCGCGCAGTTCGGCGCCGGGCTGTGCCGGCTGCGGCACGCTTTCGCCCGTCACCAGTGACACGTCGAGTTCGGACAGGCCCCGAGTGACCACCGCATCCACCGGCACGCGCTCGCCGGCTGCAAGCAAAATGGTCATGCCCGGCTTTATTTCCGCGACCGGCAGATAAGTCTGCGATCCATCGGCCGGCTGCACCAACGCACCGCGGGCTGCGAGACGTGCAAGTCCCTTCACAGCGACACGCGCGCGTTCGCGCATCATGTGATCGAGGGTGCGACCGATCAGAAGGAAGAACAACAGCGACACTGACGCGTCGAAATAGGCATGCGGGCCATGGATCGCGGTCTCATACAGGCTCATACCGAAAGCGAGCGACACACCGAGCGAGATCGGCACATCCATATTCGTGCGGCCATGACGCAGCGCCTGCCAGGCGGAACGGAAGAACGGGCGACCGGCATAAAGCAAGGTCGGCAGTGCGATCAATGCGGACAGACCATGAAACAGATCGCGCGTTGCGGGCTCCGCGCCAGACCAGACCGAGACCGAAAACAGCATGATATTGCCGGCAGCAAAGCCAGAGACCGCGAGCGCGCGGATCAACTCGGAGAGCGTGGCGTCCTTGGTATCGCCATCCACCTCGAAGAGATGCGCTTCATAGCCGGCATTGCGCAGCGTCTCGATAAAAGGTGGCGGCGTGTCGACATCCGCGCGCCATTTGATGGTGACCCGTTTGGTGGAGAGATTTACGCGTGCCGAGCTGACGCCGTTCAGCGCGCCCAGCGCCTTTTCGACCGTGTGGATGCAGGCGCCGCAATGCACATCGGGCACGGAGAGATCGGTCTGCCGGAGGTTGCCGGCGATCGGGCGACTGGCGAGCAAAATCTCCCGCGGGTCCGTGGCCGCCAGCAGTGCCAGTTCTGCGCCCGTGTCACAGCAACTCATGAGAGACCTCGCTAACTCGCGCCGGACACCTCAGCACCCGGCTTCATCGCCACATAGGCGTGCCATGTCCCGTGGCCGAGCACGGGAAACACGATCACCATAGCGAGCATGCCGGTCATGACATTGATCAAGAACAATGCGAGCGTGATCGCCGCCCAGGCCAGCATGACCGGCAGATTGGCCCAGACCATTGCCATGCTGGTGCCCATGGCCGTGAGCGCATCGACTCGCTCATTGAGCAACATCGGGATGGCGAACACACTGATGGCAAAGGAGAAAGCGGCAAAGATGCCGCCGACCGCGGTGCCGGCGATCAGCATCGCCCAGCCGACCGGCGTGGTGAACAGCATAGCGGCGACGCCACCGAGGCCGGGAAACGGGTTCACGCCGAAGAACAACGCGTAGATCAAGACAGCCGCGCGAATCCAGACCAGCATCAAAGCGGAGAGCAGAAGGCCCGCGAACAGAACCTGCCCGCCGGAGTTCGGCCGGACCAGGATCAACTGCACCAGCGAGACGCGCTCGCCAGCGGCGATGCGGCGGCTTTTCTCATAGAGACCGATGGCCAGCAGAGGGCCGACCACCATGAAGCCTGCAAAGACGGGAAACAGGATATAATCCCAGCCGAAGGCAAACAAGCCGCCCACGAGAATGAAGGAGACGACGAAGACAAGCAGCCCGTAGGCGATGCTGGCAGATGGCTCGATGGTCAGATCCTGCCAGCCGGCCTTCAACCACTCGAAGGCCAGCGCCGGCGCGACATGGCGATCCCGCGAGAACGCCGGCGGAAGCGGAGGAGAGACAGCGGGGAGATTCATCTGCGACCTCCTGAAATGCTCATGACCGCGGCGTGCATGACGATGACGCCGCACTGAATTGGCCGGGCGCCGCGACGGCGACGCCACGTTTGATGTGATCGATGCAATCGGGCTGCGACGAGAAGGCGACATAGACGAGATGCGCGTTGGCGATCACGAACAACAGAATGCCGGCCACGACCGACAGCCAGACCAGCATTTTGGTGTTGAGACGTCGCGTTGCCCGCACGGTCATTGCCCGGCGCTCCTGAGATCGACGAGATAGAGCGCAAGAATCTTGCGATCGAGCAGAGGCAGTCGCGCCTCCCAGCTTGGCATCTGCCCCTGCCGGCCACCCCAGACCGTCGTAAAAACCGTCTGGGCGTCGCCACCATGGATCCAGGACTGATCGCGCAGATTGGGCGCACCGACATCAGTGCTGCCCGTGGCATTGTCGCCATGACAGGCGACGCAATTCTCGGTGAAGACAGCCTTGCCGCGCGCGAGCTTGTCCGGCGCGATCGACTTCGCGACTGCCGGCATCGACAGGCTGCGCACATAATCGACGACATCGTCGATCTTGTCGCGCGCCAGCATGCCATCGCGGCCGAAGGCCGGCATTTGCGAGACCCGCGTGTCCGGATGCGACGCATTGATGCCGACACGGATCGTCTCCGCGATAGCTTCGGGCGTGCCGCCCCAGAGAAACGCCTGTGATACCAGTGTCGGGAATCCGTGGCCGCCCGTCGCCGCACGACCGTGACAGGCGGCGCAATTGTCGCCGAACAGTGTCGCGCCCGTCTGGCGAACGATGCCCATCAAGCGCTTGTCGTGCTGGATTGCCTCGAAGCTTTCCGTTTCGATCAGTTTCGACCACTTGGCGCGATCGGCTGCAGCTTCCTTCACCTGCGCAGTGACGATATCGCGCTGATCGAGGCCAAGCACACCACGCGTATAAGTGACGCCCAGCGGCCAGGCGGGCATCAGGATCCAATACACCACCGAATAGAGAAAGGTGGCCCACAAAAAGAAATAGACCGCCCGCGGCACCGGCGTGTTTAGCTCCTTGATGCCGTTCCACTCATGGCCGGTGGTGAGATAACCGGAGACGGGATCGCGCTCTTCTACTGCCATGTCTCGCCCCGATACGGCTTGTCCTCAGTCGAAGGATCGATGATCGACTGCGCGGCCGCGTCAAACGGCTTCTTGTTGGTCGGCCAATAGGCGTAGATCAGGATGCCGATCGACATCGCGACCAGATAGAAAAGCCCGAAGGATTTTGCCAACCAGACGGTGGTCTCATGCTCCATCGTCAGTCTCCCGCCTTGGCCGTCGTGGTCTTGTGAGCGGCGTCAGTGAGCTTGCCTAGGATTTGCAGGTAAGCCACCAGCGCGTCCATCTCGGTGGGTTCGCCGGGCGTGCCATCGAAGGCCCGAATATTGGTGGTCGCGCCGTAGCGCTTGGCGACACCTTCCGCATAGGGCGTGTCCGGCGTGGTCTGGCCATAGGCATCTGAAGATGCGTTGGCGATCATCTCATCTGTATAGGGCACGCCGACCTTGCGCATCGCCGAGAGATGCAAGCCGAGATCATCGGTCCGCAACTTGACCCGCGTGAGATAGGCATAAGGCGGCATGACCGATTCCGGCACGACGTGACGCGGATTGATCAGGTGCTTGACGTGCCAGTCATCGGTGTATTTTCCGCCGATACGCGCCAGATCCGGGCCGGTGCGCTTCGAGCCCCACAGCATCGGGTGATCATATTTCGATTCCACCGCGAGCGAGTAAGGCCCGTAGCGTTCGACCTCGTCCCGCAGGGTGCGGATCATCTGCGAGTGGCAGGCATAACAGCCTTCGCGGATATAGATGTTACGGCCCGCGAGTTCGAGCGGCGTGTAAACGCGCATATCCGGCGCGTCTTCCACCGTCTGATGGATCGTGAAGAGCGGCGCGATCTCGACGATGCCGCCGATACTCGCGGCGAAGATGATGCCGATAGCGAGCACCATGCTCTTGCGTTCCATCCGGTAATGCAGCCCGAGAAAACCCATGACTATTCTCCCGGCTGCAAAGC
>CALRZK010000486.1:0-3837 GCA_943372615.1 Bradyrhizobium ivorense
CACCCTACGCAGCTGACGCTACTGTCCCACGGGGCCGAGGCTGCCGGCGAGTTCTGCCCAGACCGGCGCTTCCTCCTTGTAGATCTTCTGGCTGGCCGCAACGGTCATCGCGGCTTCATCGATCCCTTGCTTCTTGAGCATCTCAACGATGCGATCGGTCTTGCCAGCGGCAACCATCAGCTCGGACAGTCTTGTCACGATCTCCTGCGGCGTGCCTGCCGGGGCGACACAGCCCTGGAAGGTCATGAGCTCCGTTGCCCGCGAGGTCATGCCCTGCTCCTTGAACGTGGCGACATCCGGCAGTGCCGGAATGCGACGACGCGAGGTGGCAATGGTCCTGATCTTGCCGGTGTCGAGCAACGGCATCGCCGAGACATAGGTGCCAATGCCGGCATCGATGGCCCCGCCAGCGAGATCAGCGAACATCGGTGCCTCGCCGCGATAATGGATCGCTTCCATCTTGAGGCCGTATTGCTTGTTGAGCTCGGCGACGACGATATGCGCGTAAGAACCGGCAGCGTAAGTGCCGATGTTCACCTTGCCGGACTTCTTCGCATAGTCGATGAATTCGGCCAGATTCTTCGCCGGCACCTTCTCGCTGACGAACAACGGCACGCTGCCGCTCGGCATCATCGAGATCATCGCAAAATCCTTCAGCGGATCGTAGCGGATGTCCTTCATCAGCACGGGGTTGAGCATGAAGGTGGTGGTGTTGGTGATCATCAGCGTGTGACCGTCAGGCTCCGAACGCTTCAGTTCGACGGCTGCGAGCGCGCCGCCAGCGCCGGTCTTGTTCTCGACCACCACTGTTTGCCCGACTTCGCGCGAGATGTAGTCGCCATAGGCGCGGGAGAACTGATCGGTCTGACCGCCCGCGGCGAATCCTGCGAGAATGCGGATCGGCTTGGTCGGCCATGTATTGGCGCGAACAAGCGACGGCGCGCAAAGCAGAGCTGCGGCACCCGCGCTTGCAGTCATCAAACGGCGCCGAGTGAGCAAAGCCGTGGTCTTCATCGTATCCTCCCGATCTTGAAAAGCATTCTTGCGTGCAAGAATCCCGGCACCGCTTGCCACGTCGCCCCACTGAAGAAAAGCCGCGCCAGCGTCGCCATGGCTGCAATGCGATCGCGCATTCCGCGTGGCGAGAGATTTCGCTCAGAGGTCGTAAAATGCGCGGATGTAGGATGGGTTGAGCCAACGGGTCGCGCAAAGCGCGCCCGATGATAAACTCCGCGAAACCCCATCGGCCGAACGATGCCGCGGAATCCGCTGATGGGTTTTCGCTTCAGCGCTGCGCGCTTGCACTCAACCCATCCTACGGGTGCGGCGCATGTGGCGATGCGTGACGTTTCGACAACGCCATCGTTCATGTTTGCTTATGACTCCGTTGGTACTGCGATCCTGACAAAGATCAACGGGAGCCTCCCTCATGAAGCGTCGCGATTTCCTGCTCTCCGCCACGGCATTCGGATTTGCCGCACCTTCGCTGTTCAAGGCTGCGGTGCTGCCCGTGCAAGCGCAGGACGCGGCACCAGCAGGTGCGAAGATCGCGCGCGCAGCGGTGTTCCCGGCGATCGGCTTCTCGCGCGTCGGCAATGGCGACGCCTGGTTCCTTTCCCCCGAAGTGCCGGGCCTGATGACCGAGCCCGATGGCGGCTTCAAGCAGAGCCCGAACCGCATCAAGAAGCAGGTGCAGCGTTTTCGCGTTTATGGCTATGACGATCAGGGCCGCGTGGTGCGCGAGCTCGGCGCAGCAGATGGCCTGCGCTGGACCGTGCATGCGGCCAATACCAAGGCGGCATGGTACGGCTATTCCAACGCGATGGATGGCGGCACCGATGCGCCCGGCATTCCCAATCCGCTGCGCAATGCCGATATCCCGCATGCCCAGCGCGAGGAAATGCTGGTCATCAATGCCGGCCCGGTCAGCATCGACGGCGCATCGAAGAACAGCGATGGCCAGGGCAGCGCGTTCCGCATGGCCGGCCAGTTCTGGAAGAGCATGCCAGTAACGCTCGGCCATCTGCGCACCGACGACGCTGGCCGCCTCCTCGTGTTCCCCGCCGACGGCGTGTCGAACACCGCCGTGCCGCAGAATCCGGTGCGTGATTTCACCAATAATGACGGCTGGCACGACGACTGGGCCGACGGCTGGGTGAAGGCGACCGTGCGCGTCGACGGCAAGGATGTGGAATGCGAGTCCGCCTGGGTGGTGTGCTGCGGTCCGAAATTCGCGCCGCAGATCGAGCCGATCGTCAGCCTTTATGACGCGGCGCGCGAAGCGATGATCACCTCCGGCCATATCAAGCTATCGACAGGCCCGGTCTCGTTCCGCTCCGACGTGCTGCCGGTGCTGCGCCGCGCCGGCATGATGCAGTGGGTCGCGCAAGCGTCCTATCTCAGCAAGGCATGGAGCGATCTCGACGATCTCAGCGATCTCGCCACCATCCGCACGCTCGCCGATCCCTCGGAGAAGGCACGGCCGATGCGCGAGAAAGTACTCGCCGCATTCCGCAAGCCGGGCGGCGGCGACCAGCGCGCCAATGCGCTTCCGCCGATGCTCGGCGACGGCGTCAATTTCCCCGGCAGCCCGGTGGGCTGGCTGACGCTCACAGCGACCCAATATGCGCTGCTGGCGCGCTGGGCCAAGGGCGAATTCGCCAGCGACTTCGACGACAAGGCCGCCGATGCCATCACCAAGCTTGATGATCTGCCGCTGTCGCAGCAACCGGAGGCCCTGACCCGCGCGGCGCTTGATGCCTGTTCGGGCGGCGCCTTCCATCCCGGCGTGGAGATCACCTGGCCGGTGCGCCATGCCGCGCTGTATCGCCCCGTCAACGAGACGCCGCTACCTTTCCGCATCGCCATCTCGAAGCGCAAGAACCTGGTGCAGGATGTCGGCTTCCAGCTCAATCCGACCAACGTGTTCGCGGGCCATCCGACCAAGCGCGATGACGGCGCACCGGTTGGTCCGCAGGCGCCGGGCGATCTCACCCGCTGGATGGGCGTGCCATGGCAGGGTGACGCATTCAGCTGCCAGTCGGTGCTGACGGCGGAAGGTTTCCCGACGCCGGTGTGGTGGCCTGCCCTGCTGCCGGTCGATGTGCTTCCGGAAGGTTTTTATACACAGATGATGCGTGCGGATCTTTCCGCCGAGGAGCGCATGCGCTTCTACCACGCGCGTGTCGCATGGTCGCGCGGCGCTGCCGGCACCGGCCTGCATGTGGAGGCCGGCTATACCGACGGCCTGCGCCGCATGATCGATCTGTGGACGCAGATGGGCGTGGTCGTGAAGCGGCCTGCACCGAAGGACCTGCCGGGCGTGCCGAAGGACATCTATGTCGAGGTGCAGCGCGGCCACATGACGCTCGGCAACAACAAGAAGCCGACGTAAGCCGGGATGCGCGACGTCGTGATCCTGGGCGCGGGCATGGCGGGCATGGCCTCTGCCCGCCGGCTGCTGCTGCGTGGCGTAAAGCCGCTTGTTGTTGCGCCTGGACACGATGTCGCCAATCGCGGAGAAACACTGTCGTTTCGCGCCGGGCCGGTGCTGGATGAACTCAGTTGGACAGATCTGCTGGACAGTGAGACAGCACTTCCCTGCGAGGGCCGTTACTCGCTCTGGGGCAGCGCGACGCTGCGCCGCGACGATCAGCAGGAGCAATCCGGCTGGCACATCGACCGCGCGAAACTGGAAGCGCGGATGGCGGCGACGCTTGATGGCGTCGAGCGATCGGTTGGCGAGGCGCGGCAACTATCGCAGGCCAACGCTCACGTCACCATCGATCTCGCTGACGCTACGTCGATCGATACGAAATATGTGATCGATTGCACCGG
>CALRZK010000487.1:0-3835 GCA_943372615.1 Bradyrhizobium ivorense
GGAATTCGTCGCGGACGATGGCAATGTGCGCCTTTTGATGCGCGACTGGCCGATCTTCGGCGAAGCCTCGCGCTTTGCTGCCGAGCGCGTGCTTGCCCTTGGCCCGCAAGCTTACGGGCGAGCGCATGAGGCCTTGATGGGCACGAAGGGACGCCTTGCCCAGAGCGACATCCTCGAGATCCTCGATGAAGCCAGCAACGGAGGTCTTCCACCCGCTCATTCGGCGGACTCAGTAGCCGACACGCTGTCTCGCAACGAAAGGATGGCCAAGGCTTTCGGTCTGTCAGGCACCCCGTCATTCGTCATCGGCTCGAAGGTTTACGGAGGCGTTCTCGACCGGGCCGGTCTTGCTCAAGCAGTGCGTGAAGCAAGAGGAAAGCGGACGTGATGTTGAACCGACGCACTTTACTCGGCGCCGGCCTCGCATCGACAGCCTTCGTCGTCGCCCCCGCCCGCGCCTGGGAAAGACCTTTCGATACGGCCAATGCCCGCATGGACGGCCTCCAGGACGTGGAGACGCCTCTACTATCGGCGACGACGCTGCACGCAACGCAGGTGGCGGCCGAAACCTACGCCCGCTGGGCAAATGAAGGCGGATGGCCGAAGTATCCTTTTACGCAGCGTCTATCGCTTGGCGCTCAGGGCGAGCAGGCGTCCTGGTTGCGGCAACGTCTTGCTCTGACCGCAGACTTGGCATCGCAGTATCGCTCAGGTGATGTCGTCGACAGTTTTGTCGACGCCGCTATCCGCCTGTTTCAGGCACGGCATGGTTTGGCAGTCGATGGCGTCGCTGGCGCTGCTACCTATGAGGCGCTCAACTATCCAGCTGAGGACCGGGCCAGAAGTCTTGCTGCCAACGCCCCCAGATTGCAAGCCGCGCTGGTGGAGGACCGCCGTCAGGTAACGGTCAATGTCCCCGCGGCGCAGATTGAAATGGTTGAGGACGGCGCGGTCGTGCTTCGGCAGTCGGCCGTCGTTGGCCAGCCCAATCGTGCTACGCCGCTGCTTTCGAGCAGCATCCATGAGGTCAACTTCAATCCATATTGGCATGTGCCGAAAAGCATCATCCGGCGCGACATCATCCCGATAATCCGTAAAGACCCCGGCTATCTGACGCGGATGGGCATGCGGATTCATACCGGCAACTGGAAAGAGGTGTCGCCGTCCAGCATCGATTGGAACACCGACGAGGCGACCAACTACATGTTCCGGCAGGAGCCGGGGAGCCGCAACGCTCTGGGGCGCGTCCGGATCAATTTCGCAAACCGACACTCGGTCTATCTACATGATACACCCGATCCCGGGCTGTTCGGAGACGCAAGCCGCTTTCATTCATCGGGCTGTGTCAGGGTCCAGCGTATTCCGGAATTCGTGACCTGGTTGCTCAAGGAGACACCGGGGTGGTCCGCTGAAACCGTCGCCGAATTCCTTGGGAACGGTCAGCGTCGGGATGTCACGATCTCGAAGCCCGTACCAGTACACTTCGTTTACATCACCGCCTGGGGCGTGCCGGCTTCTCCGGCCCAGTTCCGCAAGGACATCTACGATTTGGTGGATCGGTCCTGACGGCGGTCGAGGACAGGCGCTGCTTAATGCTGCCTTAAGCTATCGCGCGAAAACGGCAGAAAACCAGTTCTCCAGATAATATCGATTGGTGCCACGAAATGAAAAAGATTTTGGCTGCTATAGCGGTGACGACTCTGCTCGCCGGCTGCAATGAAAAGACCGAAACGACATCATCAGCCCCCAAGGGAAACGATGAAGGCATCTTGCAAACACTTAAGAGCCAGGGTTTGACCATTCATGGACCCTTGCAGGTACCTGGTGGACTTCAGGCCTACGCCGCGAGCTCGGGCACGCAGCCGCTGGCAGTCTATATCACACCCGATGCCAAACATGCCCTGATCGGAACCTTGATCGACGCGAGCGGCAATTCGGTCGCAGATGCGGCTTTGAAGCAGGCAACAAGCGAACCGATGCAGCGAGAAGCCTGGGCTGCGCTCGAAGCCGCTGCTTGGGTTCCAGACGGGAAGCCGGACTCGGAGCGAATCGTCTATGCTTTCACCGACGCGAATTGCCCGTTCTGCAACGAGCTATGGCGCTCCGCCCGTCCCTGGGTCGAGGCCGGTAAAGTGCAGATCCGGCACGTCATGGTCGGAGTCATTCGCGCGGACTCGGCGGGTAAGGCCGCCGCAATCATCGAAGCCGCCGACCCGGGGGCCGCCCTGACCCAGAACGAGATAAATCATAGCACTGGGGGAATCGCCCCTTTGGAGCATATATCCCCGCAGACCAATGCCAAGCTCACCAACAATGTGGAGCTGATGAGGCGGCTGGGCTTCAGCGGTACGCCCGGTCTCGTCGCAAAGCGGAGTAATGGCGAACTGACCTTGCAAAGCGGAGCTCCAAGGGGGGCCGCTCTCGAAGCTCTATTCGGCCCGCTTTAGCCTGGAACGCAAGTTTGCACCGTCAATCGCACGCAAAATGCTCTTAAGTCTGCCTTAAGCTGACGATCCGACCTCTCCCGCCGTCGTCACATCAAGCGGGAGCGTGCATTGCCTTCGAAAAGAATCTGGTCCGTCATAACCGCCGTCATGATGTTGGTATTCGCGGCGCTGGCAATTGCGCCGGCAGCCGCTCAGGTAACCTCGTCAGGTGGAATGCCGCTCCCCGTCGACCAAGCGTTCAAGCTTTCGGCGACGCGACAAAATGACGGCACCGTGCAGATCCGGTGGGCGATCGCGCCAGGTTATTACCTCTACGAGGACAAACTCAGCTTCAGCCGCGGCGGCGCGGCAGTCACCGCTCCGAATCTCGAAGGTAACGGGCAGAGCAAGGACGACCCCACTTTCGGCCCCTCGACCGTCTTCCACGATCACGTCGCCGCCGTCGTCTCGCTTGACGCCTCGGGGTCCGCTCCCCTCGAGGTTCGCTATCAGGGCTGCCAGGAAAACGGCATCTGTTACCCGCCGCTTGTGCGCCATGTCGATGCGACGACGCTCGCCATCACCGACCCCGATGAGCGCGCGCCAGCGACGCAGGCGAGCCAGTGGTCGGCGCCGACCGAAGCTGCGCCCGCATCGGAAGGTGGGACCGGCATCGCCATTGCCGCAGACAATGGCGGAATGATCGGTTCGCTGCTGAAGGACGGCGGCGTTGCGATGGTTCTAGCCAGCTTCATGCTGTTCGGCGTGCTGCTCGCCTTCACGCCTTGCGTGTTCCCGATGTATCCGATCCTGGCTGGCGCGATCGCGCGCCAGGGCGAGGCCGTCACGGCGCTCAGAGGCTTTACCCTCTCGCTCGCCTACGTGCTCGCGATGGCGAGCGCGTTCGGCCTGCTGGGCGTGGCGGCAGCGTGGTCCGGGCAAAATTTGCAGATGGTCCTCCAGTCGCCGCTTGCTGTGGGAGCGGTCTCGGCACTCTTCGTCGTGCTCGCCTTGTCGATGTTCGGCCTGTTCGAACTGCAACTGCCCTCCGCCTGGGTCAATTCGATTGGCCGGCTTGGTCAGGGAAATCGAGGCTCGCTGGCGTCGGCCGGCCTGCTCGGCTTTACGTCCGCGCTCATCGTTGGACCTTGCGTGACCGCACCGCTGGCCGGCGCGCTGATTTACATCGCTCAAACCGGCGACGTCGCGCTTGGCGCGGCATCGCTCTTTGCCCTTGGCCTCGGCAAGGGAATTCCCCTAATCGCCTTTGGCACGCTCGGCCCGAAGGCGCTCCCCAAGGCGGGAGCGTGGATGTCCACGGTCCGCCAGGCGTTCGGGTTCGTCTTCGTGGCGACTGCGATCTGGATGGTATCTCGTATCATCCCGGCGGAAGCGGGGCTTGCGCTTTG
>CALRZK010000488.1:0-3830 GCA_943372615.1 Bradyrhizobium ivorense
AGTCGGTCGCCGCCGGCATGAACCCGATGGATCTGAACCGCGGCATCGACCGGGCCGTGGAAGCCGTGGTCGCCGACCTCGTCAAGAACTCCAAGAAGGTCACCTCGAACGACGAGATCGCCCAGGTCGGCACCATCTCGGCCAACGGCGACTCGGAAATCGGCAAGTTCCTGGCTGACGCCATGAAGAAGGTCGGCAACGAGGGCGTCATCACCGTTGAAGAAGCCAAGTCGCTCGAAACCGAACTCGACGTCGTCGAAGGCATGCAGTTCGACCGCGGCTACATCTCGCCCTACTTCGTCACCAATGCCGACAAGATGCGCGTTGAATTCGACGACGCCTACATCCTGATCAACGAGAAGAAGCTCTCCTCGCTGAACGAGATGCTGCCGCTGCTCGAAGCCGTCGTGCAGACCGGCAAGCCGCTCGTCATCGTCGCTGAAGACGTCGAAGGCGAAGCCCTCGCCACCCTCGTCGTCAACCGCCTGCGCGGCGGCCTCAAGGTTGCTGCCGTCAAGGCTCCGGGCTTCGGCGATCGCCGCAAGGCCATGCTGCAGGACATCGCGATCCTGACCGGCGGCCAGGCGATCTCGGAAGACCTCGGCATCAAGCTCGAAAACGTGACCCTGCAGATGCTCGGCCGCGCCAAGAAGGTGATGATCGACAAGGAAAACTCCACCATCGTCAACGGCGCCGGCAAGAAGGCCGACATCGATGCACGTGTGGCGCAGATCAAGGCGCAGATCGAAGAGACCACTTCGGACTACGACCGTGAGAAGCTGCAGGAGCGTCTCGCCAAGCTGGCTGGCGGCGTTGCCGTCATCCGCGTCGGCGGCGCGACCGAAGTCGAAGTGAAGGAGCGCAAGGACCGCGTTGATGACGCGATGCATGCGACCCGCGCGGCCGTTGAAGAAGGCATCGTCCCCGGCGGCGGCGTCGCTCTGCTCCGCGCTTCCGAGCAACTGAAGAACATCAAGACCAAGAACGACGACCAGAAGACCGGCGTCGAGATCGTCCGCAAGGCCCTGTCGGCTCCGGCCCGCCAGATCGCCGTCAACGCAGGCGAAGATGGCTCGGTGATCGTCGGCAAGGTGCTGGAAACCGCGACCTATGCCTACGGTTTCGACTCGCAGTCGGGCACCTATGGCGACATGCTCAAGAAGGGCATCATCGACCCGACCAAGGTTGTGCGCGCAGCCATCCAGAACGCAGCCTCGGTTGCTTCGCTGCTGATCACGACCGAAGCCATGGTCGCTGAGCTGCCGAAGAAGGGTGGCGCCGGTGCCGGCGGCATGCCTCCGGGCGGCGGCATGGGCGGTATGGACTTCTAAGGTTCGAGCTTAGCTCGCACTATCGAATGCAGAACCCCGGCAGAAATGCCGGGGTTTTTGTTTTGAAAGTGAGACTGACCCAATCGTCGCGGCGCAAAAACTCTCCGATATCGGCAGTTCAAATCAAAGAGAAATTGCACTCGCAAAAGCTTCAGCTACGATTGCACACAAGAGCTAAGTACACCTCAAGCTGAAGCGGTCACATGTTTCAAACGGCTAGCGACAGAATTAGACAGTGGCTGGTCGGATTGTTCGCCGCCGCCCTCAAAAATGCGATCAGACCCGAGGATCGCGTTTCCGCGATCCGCTGGCTCGCTCAATCACGCGACATCGTCGGCAGCGATCTTCGCTCCGTTGCAAAATTTCGCCAGCTGAACGAACTCATCAATTCTCGCTCAGCATTCAAAGCAATTGGCGGAAGCGTCGCTGATGCTGTTGCTAACTATCGCCAATCCAATCTTCCCCTGTCTGTAAAGATCGCCATCCCGGCCACGCTTGCAGCGCTGCCCATTGTTGGTGGTCAAGGAGCGGGTATTGCCGCATTCGGCGGAGCCTTGGGCGTCCCCGTCTTGCTTCTGATCTTCCTTGGTGCAGCTGGCATCACATCGATCATCGAGGCCGTCATCACCAACCCGGAATCGCGCCCGCACATTGCAGACATCATCGAAATTATCATCGAAGATGAGCGTTTGCGGCAAGCCAGCGCAGCGATGAAAGCTGCAATGAAGCAGCAGCCAGCTGATCCCACCCGTTACAACATGCCTACGGACGATATTGAGTTACGCCTAAGCCTGCTCGAGATGGACCCATTCCGCTTCGAGCAACATGTCATGAGTTTTTATGCAAGCGCGGGTCTCGAAGCGTGGCCTACTCGCAAATCGAACGACTTTGGCGTCGATGGTTTTGCTGTCCACGGCGAGGGCCTGCTCGTGATCCAGTGCAAACGAAACGCCACAGATAATCGTGTTGGTCGTCCTGTGGTTCAACAATTCAAAGGCGTCGTAGAGGAACAGGGCGCCTTTCGCGATTACATTGTGACGACATCCGCGTTTACAGACGAGGCGCAACAATCCGCAGCGATGTCAGGTAAGATTGAACTCATAGATATAGATCGGCTCGTCGAATGGCATCGTTCCGCTCCAACGTTTACTAGTCCTACTGCGAGTTAGCAGATTTTTGTTGGCGCGATCGCTAAGTGGCTTCGTTGTGCCGAGGTCTTCGGGCTGGGCTGAGACCATCGCTGTGCCCCGCTTTGGCATCAGCCGCCGTAACTGTGAATTCCTCTTCCAGAGCTTCGTATTCCTTGCGATATGCGACGTCCTTGCTCCAGGCCGTGTGCAAATCCTTGATCTTCGTCATCGCCAATTTTTCATTGAGCAGTGAATCAGCTCGCAAGATGGGGGCACCGCAGCGAGACCTCTTCTGCGCGGCTAACAGTTAACACCCCACGACACTAACGTGCCCCTGCTTCCCATAATCCAGCAACTTCTTGTCACGCGTGATCAGCGTTGCACCGAGATCGCGCGCTGTCGCAGCGATGATGCGATCCGACGGATCGCGCGGTGGTGTGCCCGGCAAGAACGACGATGCGATCAGCAATTCCGGCGGCATCGGCGCCAGCTTGACCAAAGGCCGCGCTAACGCTGCAGCAAACCAGAATTCCGGCTTGACGGTCAATTGCAATCTATTGCGCGACTGTAGTTGCCCGACTTCCCAAGCGGTGATCGGCGATATGTAGGTTGACATAGCCGTCGCCGTCATCTCCTCCATGAGCGCGAGCGCCTGGGACGACAAACGCGCGCCGTCAGCGATCCAGATCACAGCGCAGGTATCGAGCAGGATGCTGCTCATGTCAGCCGTCTTTTCCCCACTCGGGATCGGCGGGCTCCGTTAGGTCGGTGCCCGGCATGATGCGCACCATGCCCTTGAGCGCACCGTAAAGCGGATGAATCAAACGCTCCGCCGATTCCTGTGCTTCAATGTTGGTCACGCGCCGAAACACCAGCCTGTGCTCCGCCATATCGACCTGCTCGCTCTCGAAACCGGCATCCAGCCAGACACGCGTCATAGGGTTGTTGGTTGGGTTGTTATCCCACCACGGCCGATGCTTGTGCGCCGATGCTGGCAACACCACTTCGGTGACACGCTCGATGTCCGCAAAAGACATGGAGACGCGCGTGACGGTCTGACTTTTGAGAAATTCGCCAAGGCGAAAGTATTTTGACATACCGACCTCTCACAGCCCAGACTATGCTAGCAGCAAGAATGTAACTTTCAATTGTCGCGCTATCCTGAGCCGACTGCCGCCTCGCCGGCCGCATCACTCATCGAATGCGCCAGGATCGCCATCAGTAGTCCCGGAAACCGCGCTTCGATATCCGCCGCTCGCACCGCGTTCTGATGCTCGACGCCTTTCTTGCTGGTCTGCACCAGCCCGGCTTCGCGCAGCGCGCGAAAGTGGTTCGAGAGGGTTGATTTGGCGATGTTTGGGCACGGCGA
>CALRZK010000489.1:0-3821 GCA_943372615.1 Bradyrhizobium ivorense
TTGGGATCGAGAAACCGGCCGCCGGTCCGGGCAATGGCAAGCCAGGAGTCGATGGCTCTTGCCTCGACCTGCAACTCTCCAGCGAGCATTTCGGCGGTGCGCCAGGAGGCCGCCGCCGCGATGACGCGGTGGCCATCCTCCTTGAGCTGGACCACCAGCGGCTTGAGCGAGAACGTCTTCGCAGTTCCCGCCTTGCCTTCAAGCAGCGACAGGGCTCGGCCTTCGGCCAGCGTGCTCACTGCGGCAAACTGGTCGCTCGATAGGCCGGCCACGCTCGACTTGTCCTTCAGTTTTGCGAGGTCGGGACCATGCCACGACCGGTTCGCAAGACCCCGCGCCAGATCAATCACCTCGCGCTCCAGGCGGATCATCTCCGGGGTCGAATAGACAGGCTCCCCGAGTTGATCTTGCCGAATTTCCACGATCTGACCGCTCGCGATCAGCTGATCGACGCGCTGCATCAGGTGGGCGGGATCGGCCTCGGTCCCGACGTGGGCGGTCGCGACCGCGCGGATCACATCGACCCGCGAAAACGTCGCCTCATGCTCGGTGAGCAGCTCGGGAATTTTGACGAGCGCAGCTTCGAATGTTTCATCGCGACCGCCGCGATCGAGGTCTGGCGCTATGCGCAGATTCTCGACGCAGTGCCCGGGAACGAGCCCGAGCTCGATCGCCTTACTCTGCCAGAGGGTGAACCGATCGGTGTCGTCTTCACGCTGCTTGCTACGGCGCGTCGAGAGCGCGGCGGCCGCCGCTACTGCAGGTGCAGAGGCGGAATCCTGACCGCTCTCGGCGACCTCGTCTTCGATCTGACTCCTGCGGCTGGAGAAGAATTTTCGGACTTCCGGATCAAAACCCACCTCGAAGGTGCCGTGCTTTCCGATCTCCTGAATAGAGAAGCCGAGCTTGCGCAATTCGTAGGCGGCATGCGCTGCATGGATCGATCCCAGGCAGGTCTTGATCTGTCCCAGTCGCGTATCAATGCAGCCGATCGTTCCGTCATCTCTTATGGCGAGGTTGAACAAGACGGAATGTGTATGGACCTGCGGGTCCGAAAAGATGGAGCCATCGAGGTGCGGCGCAGGCCGCGCGGTATCGTGAGTAAACAGGGCGCCGGTCAGTCCGACGTGCTGGCGGCGGAGCCCGTCGCGTCCTCTGCGCGCGTAAGTCCCTTCTTCCTCCAGAATTTCCAACGCGCGATGGACGCCCGTCAGGTGCGCGTCGAGGACGGCTTGGCGCAGCGTCGCATCGGTCGTCAGCGCATAGACAAGGCTCACGCTTTTGGACGGCGAGAAGGTGAAGTCGACGCCTTCAACCTTGCGGCCACTTGTCGTCAGCAGCCAGCGTCCCTGTTCGTCGAGGCCCGCGTGGAGCTGTGCAAAACGCTCGATGTCGACGGCACCGCCATGCGTCAGGCCAAATTGCCCGTCGCGCGCGATCCACGTTGCCGCAATCTGCCGTTCGCCGCCGTGATAATAATCCCGGGCGTAGTACGTCGAGGCGGTGCCGATTTGAAGCGATGCAACCATGATGGAGGAAGCATCGCGAAGATCGCGCACCGATGAGTCCCGCGACCCCCCACAAAATCCGGAGAGCTCGTAAAGAAGAAAGCCGCCCGAAGGCGGCTTTCGAGGACTGTTCAGGCCTGCGGTTTACGCGGGAGCCAGCAATGGATAGGCCAGTCAATGATGGGGATGTCGGCGAGGCCGAGTACGGCGGCCCTGATGAACGGACGCCCCCACAGGTTGAATTTGAGCCCGAGGTCGGATTGATATTCGGAGACCGTGATTGGCGGAATCGTCCACTCTCTCGGTTGCCGATCAGCATTAGCAGACTGATCAGCTTCGCGGATTGTGCGCTGCGCGACCCACTCCTTGGCGACGCGCTGCGCGCTTTCACCTGGCGCCAGACCGCATATGATCTGTAGCCCAAAGTTTTCCCGGAACGCTTCCGATTCCTTAAGCTGGGCCGGGCTCTGCACGGTCACGACCGTACGGACCCCGCGCGACCGCCCCAGCGCCGCCAGATCCGTGATGGCCAGACACTTGTCGATGCCGATCCGCGAGACCTCGTCCAGGAACAACCAGATGTGCCAGTCGTGCTCATCCTCGACGTCCCCGCCCAAAATGGTCCCGGCAAGAACCCGCAGCACGAGCTTGACGAAGGCCGCCGAGCGCTCGCGCCGCTGCAGGTCGTAGCGTAGGATGATCGGCCGGCGCCACTGCCCGGCGACAGCCCAGGCGCGCAATGACCGAGACGGCGCACCGTTTTGCTCCAGCTTGGCGAATCGGCGTGCGGCGGAGCCCACATGTGCGATCAGGTTGAACATCAGGGACAGTACGAAGGTAGCGGGGTCTTCGCCGCGCGTCATGACCATGGCGGCGACCTCGGGTGCGATCGTGCGGATCATGTACTCCAGATCCCCCGGAGGCTTTGACAGCATGGCGTGCAGATCACGCCAGCCCCATTTCTGTCCACGTTCCGATTGCAAGTGCTGGACGATCGCGCTCAGGATCAATCGCGAGCCCTCGGCCCAGACCGGATCCCGGGAATCCGGGATCAGGCTTGCCGCGAACTCGTCGCTGTCGGCATCATCCAGGAGATCTCGGCCGATCGCCCACACGACCGAATTTGCTCCGGCGAGATCGAAGACGAGGGGCTTGTATCTTGCGAACCGTTTGGACAACTGCCCCTTGACGTCGAGGGCCAGGACGCGATCGCGGCGCGTCAGAGCCTGGCGCATCAGACCTTCCGCGATCACGGACTTGCCTGATCCCGGCGGTCCCATAAGCAAGACACCTTCCGTCTCGGTGACGATGGGCAAGCGCGTTCCCGGCGCCAGGAAGATGCCGTCGCCGGTTTGCCGACGCAGCGGCTGCAAGGTCGCGTTCAGGTAGCGGGCGCCTGAAGGGCCCCATAGCGGCCGCGGTCCATTAACGTGGAGAGCTGAGATGCGCTTCGGGCTGTCGTCGCGCACCCGCCGGAACACCGGTCTTGCCGTGGCAGCTCCGACCGCACAGGCCACAGCAAATCGGAGAGCGAAGGGCATGACGAGATCGCCCGGCGGCGTGGCGTCGATGAGGGCGGCCAAGAGCCGCAAGGGATAGAGAGCGAGCTCCCCGATCTTGTTCGTCGCCAAACGAGGGATATTAGCCTGCTTGATGAACGACCAGAGATCGGAGGGGTGCACGGTGACCGCCGTATCGTAGGGATGCCACCATACCAGCGGCGGGATCAGCGTGTAGAAGGCGATGCTCATCGTCAGCAACACGGTGAGGAACGTGATGCTGCCAAAGAAGCGCGCGCTGGCGAGCGAGGGATGCGGTTCGGTCGGATGGGGTTTGATCATGATGTCACCTGAGGCTGATGCCGGCGCGGCGCGGGATATGGATCCGTGCGGCCTGCGGCAGGAAGGAGTTGGTGTCGAAGGACGGATTTGCCGCGGCCAGCACGGCGAGCGGCAAGCCGAGTTTTTCAGCCGCCATCGACAGGCTCAGGCTCGTCGAACCGACGACGTAGGTGCAGTCGCCGGTCCAGGCGTCGAGCCTGCCGCAGATGCGCGGCAGCGACGGCTGAGCCGTCAATTCGGGCAGCAGACGCTCAAGGAACGGCGCCGAGACGATTAGGAGGCTGCCGATCATGGCCGCGATCGTCGCCTTGCGGACGCACTCCCACCAGAGGGGCTGGCGGCTGCGGAGTCGGGTCAACCACGACGCGCGCTCCCGCTGCACCTTCTGCTCGACGCGGGCCGACCGGGCGGGCGGCGGCGCGGCCGGCGAGCCGCCGCCTTCGACGCGGATGACGCGCGAGCGTTCGGCCAG
>CALRZK010000490.1:0-3820 GCA_943372615.1 Bradyrhizobium ivorense
TCACGTCGAAGTTCGGCGAGCTGGAAAAGAAGGAAGACATCCTGGCCCGCATGAAGGAAGCCGCGAAATTCGCGCCGCTCGAGCAGCTCGCCGTGTCACCCCAGTGCGGCTTCGCCTCGACGGAAGAGGGCAATATCCTCAGCGAGGACGAACAGTGGGCGAAGTTGAAGCTCGCAGTGGATGTGTCGAACGAGCTTTGGGGGAAGTGATTTTCCCATCCTCCTGATACGCAAATGCCCGGCTTATGCCGGGCATTTTTGTATGTGGTCTGACCTAGGGGGGAGCGAAGCGAAAACCCATGCTGCTCCGCCCTCGCGGCAAGCTCGGCCGATGGATTATCACTCTGGCGCTGCCGCGCCTGCGCTCAGCCATCGGACTGATGAGGAATACGTTGATCTTGCGTATCCGGGATACGCGCAGTATGCTGAATATACGGAGAAAAAGCCATGTCCGTTCGCCAACGTATCGAAAAATACCGATCCTCGGGCGGCGCGGCCGATCTCGTCAGGGTCGAGGTTCTGGTGCCGTCTCATGCGCGGGACGATGTGTTGCGCATGGCAGCAAGTTTGCGCGCGAAACATCGCAGCGAGAAAGACTTGCAGGCGATGTGCGACGAAGCGTTGAAGCGATATAGCGTTCGCATCCGCGACAATGTCGATCTGGAACGACTTCCCGATCTCCGCGCGCGGGCCGAGGTCATCGCAAAGGCGATTATGGAGCGCGGCGATGCGCGTGCTTTTGCTCTCGGGCGACAGATACTTGCTCATATGGAGCCAGCGTGATGGCGGTGACAGACCTTCAGAAGCGCATCATGCAGCGCCTTGCCGGTAATCGCTCGGAAACCAGCTATCTCGCGGGAGGGCTCGTTCTTAATCGGGATTGGTCGCGGCAATCTGACGATATCGACATTTTTCATGATCGGGACGAGGACGTCGCCGAAGTCGCGCGGAAAGATATGGCCGATCTGGAAGCGGATGGCTTTCATGTTCATCTTGATGTGAAAGCTTTCGGGACTTACGAAGCAACGGTATCCGATGAGTCAGCGTCGACCGTCATCCAGTGGATGAGCGACACGCGGATTCGCTTTTTCCCATTGGTGAAAGACGAGCAATGGGGTCTTCGTCTGCATCAAGCGGATCTCGCCGTGAACAAGATTCTGGCTGCCGCAAGCCGAAGGAAGGCGCGAGACTTTGTCGACTTGGTCACGATCGCCACGGACATGTGTCCGCTCGGGCCATTGATCATGGCAGCGTCGGGAAAGCCGCCAAACTACTCGCCGCAAAAGATTGTCGAGCAGATTCGGTGGCATGCTCAAAGCATCTCGGAAGCCGAGTACATTGCCGTGAAAGGTGTGCCAGCTGACTGGACTCCCGAATTTGTTCGGAGCGAAGCCACCAGACTGTCGGACTTGGCGGAAGCCTATATTTTACAGGCGCCGATTGCGATTGTCGGCGTGCTTGCTGTGAATGGCAGCGGACTTCCTGTCGAAGTTGCGAAAGAGACGATAGGCGCTGCGACCTTACGCCGGGCCACTGAAGAGCCCGATGTAATGCCGTCGATGATGGAGCGATAGTGCGCAGCCGTCGACGGTTATGGCTGCGCCGCATCCGCTCGACGGTCGTGCTTAACCTCGTCCGCGCCCCACGCTTTCATAGGTGAAGCCGGCCTTTTCCATCTCGTCCGGTCGATACACATTGCGCAGGTCGACCATGACCGGCTGCTTCATCTTCGCCTTCAACTGCGACAGATCGAGCGCGCGGAATTGCTCCCACTCGGTCACGATCACCAGCGCATCGGCGCCAGTGGCGCAGGCATAGGCGTCGTCGCAATAGATGACGGAGGAGGGCAATTCGGATTTTGCTTGCTCCATGCCGACGGGGTCGTAGGCATGCACTGTCGCGCCGAGATCCTGTAGCGCTGTGATGAGCGGGATCGACGGTGCCTCGCGCATGTCATCGGTGTTCGGCTTGAAGGTGAGGCCGAGCACGCCCACCGTCTTGCCGCGCAGGCTGCCGCCAAGGGCGTGCTGGACCTTGCGCGCCATTGCGCGCTTGCGGTTGTCGTTCACGGTGAGCACGGCTTCGACGATGCGCAGCGGCGCCTCGTAGTCCTGGCCGGTCTTCACCAGCGCGCGCGTATCCTTCGGGAAGCAGGAGCCGCCGAAGCCGGGCCCCGCATGCAGGAATTTGGCGCCGATGCGATTATCAAGGCCGATGCCGCGGGCGACGTCCTGCACATCGGCGCCGGTGCGCTCGGCGAGATCGGCGATCTCGTTGATGAAGGTGATCTTGGTCGCGAGAAACGCATTGGCGGCGTATTTGATCAGCTCGGCGGTGCGGCGGCCAGTATACATGATCGGCGCCTGGTTCAGGTAAAGCGGGCGATAGATCTCGGCGACCACTTTTTGCGCGCGCTCGTCCTCGGTGCCGACCACGATGCGGTCAGGATGCTTGAAGTCGCGGATCGCCGCGCCCTCGCGCAAAAATTCGGGGTTCGAGGCGACGGCGACATCGGCGGCCGGATTGGCCTCCTTGATGATGCGCTCGACCTCGTCGCCGGTGCCGACCGGGACGGTGGATTTGGTGATGACGACGGTGAAGCCGCTCACGTTTTCCGCAATCTCGCGGGCTGCGGCGTGGACGTAAGAGAGGTCGGCATGGCCGTCGCCGCGGCGGGATGGGGTGCCGACAGCAATGAAAACAGCGTCGGCGGCGGCCACGTGGGCGGCGAGGTCGGTTGCGAATTCCAGGCGTCCAGCTTTCACATTGGCCGCGACGAGGGCGTCGAGGCCGGGCTCATAGATCGGGATTTCGCCGCGTAGCAGCGCCTCGATCTTGCGGCTGTCTTTGTCCACGCAGGTCACCTGATGGCCGAAATCGGCAAAACAGGCCCCCGAGACGAGGCCAACATAACCGGTGCCGATCATCGCAATGCGCATGGAAACAACCTTGTCTGGGGCGCTCGGGCGCGAAGGATGCGACCTGGGCGGGCGGGAGAGACGCCGCGGCGTCTTAGCAAAGCCGGGCGACTGTCACACGACAATTCGGAACATTTACGAGTCATTTCCCCGGTGGGCAAGCTGTGCTAAGGAGTGGGAAGAACCTATGTCTGCCCACTCATCGCCGTCTGGCTGCCGCAAGTCTGCCACAGGATCTGCCGCAAGAAAGCCGCAACAAATTCGATGAAAAACGACCAAATTCTTGGAATCATCTCGGATTTCTGTCGCCAGGCAGAGATGGCAGAATCGACCTTTGGGCGTCGCGCGGTGAATGACGGCAAGCTCGTTGCGCGGCTGCGCGAGGGCAAGCGCATCACCATCGACACGCTCGAGCGCATTCAGGCTTTCATCGCCCAGTCGATGCCGGAAGGCGTGCCGCCGCCGCCGGGGCTGGAGGCGCCGATCGAACGCCGCGATCCGCGCAGCAATTTCCGTTTCTTCGAAAACCGGCAGAAATACCTGCTTTTCGTGCATACCTGCTCGGAGAAGCGGGTGATCGCCGATCGCGTCGCGCTGGAGCTCGCCAATATCCATCCGCGCCCGCCGGCGCTCCGCGTGTTCGATGCTGGTGTCGGCGACGGCACCGTGCTGTCGCGCGTGATGCGCTCGATGCATGGGCGTTTCCCGCATATGCCGTTCTATATCGCCGGCAAGGAGCTCAGCCTCGAGGATGCGCGGCTGACCCTCGACAAGATCCCCGATCGCCTGTTCGAGCATCCGGCCACGGTCTTCGTGCTCACCAACATGCACTATGCCGAGGCGCCGTCCCTGACCCCCGCATCGCCGGCCGCAGCGGCCGCGATGATCTGGCACGAGGTTCCC
>CALRZK010000491.1:0-3816 GCA_943372615.1 Bradyrhizobium ivorense
GATCTGCGGCAGCGGATCGAACAGATGGCAGACTTCCGACACCGGGCGGCCGAGCTTCTGCACCACGGCCAGCACCTGCAGCGCCGCCACGAAGCCGTCGCCGGTTGTTGCATAGTCGGACATGATGATGTGACCGGACGGCTCGCCACCGACATTGTAGCCATGCTGCAGCATCTGCTCGAGCACGTAACGATCGCCGACCGCAGTGCGGATCAGTTCGATCCCATGCCCCTGCAGGAAGCGCTCCAGGCCAAGATTGGACATCACCGTGGAGACGATGCCCGGCTTGGCGAGACGGCCATCGTCCTTCCAGCTCTGCGCGATCACGGCGAGCAACTGGTCGCCATCGACCACATGGCCACGCTCGTCGACGATGATCACGCGATCGGCGTCGCCATCCAGCGCGATGCCGATATCGGCGCGCATCTCGCGCACCTTGCGACTGAGCGCTTCCGGCGAGGTCGAACCGCATTCCTTGTTGATGTTAAAACCATCCGGCTCGACGCCGATGGAAATGACGTCGGCGCCCAGCTCCCACAGCGCTTCCGGCACCACCTTGTAGGCTGCACCATTGGCGCAATCGACCACCACACGCAGGCCTTCGAGACTGATATCGCGCGGCAGCGTGCGTTTCGCGAATTCGATATAGCGGTCATGCACGCCGTCGATACGGCGCGCGCGGCCGAGGCTGGCGCTCTGCGAGAGTTTACGATCGAGATTTTCGTCGAGCAGCTCCTCGATCTGCTTCTCGACATCGTCGGAAAGCTTGAAGCCGAGCGGACCGAACAGCTTGATACCGTTGTCCTCGAACAGATTGTGCGATGCGGAAATCATCACGCCGAGGTCGGCGCGCATGGATTTGGTGATCATCGCCACCGCCGGCGTCGGCATCGGGCCGACCAGCAGCACATCCATGCCCACCGACGTAAAGCCGGCCACCATCGCATTCTCGATCATGTAGCCGGAGAGACGTGTATCCTTGCCGATCACCACCCGATGGCGATGTTCGCCGCGCTGAAACACGAGACCGGCGGCCTGCCCCACTTTGAGCGCCAACTCAGGCGTGATCAACCCGTTGGCACGCCCGCGAATGCCGTCCGTTCCGAAATATTTGCGGCTCATTGGTAACCCCCGTCACGTCTGCCCCTCGCAGACGCCAAAACGCAGTCTGGCGACTCGCTTGCGCGTGCCGCCGCATATGTGACGGACTTATAAGGCCGTCGGGGCTAACTTCGCTTCAAGAAATATGATGAATCATTACCGAGGGCAACCGCACCTCATCACCGGTAAGATACTGACCCGATTGGATTAATCTGCGCGGCGCGAGCACGATGTCGGCGGAACCGCGCTTTCATCCTTTGCGTTTGACGTGGAGGTCCGCCTTGGAATGAGGAGGCTGGGTCAGATTGACGGGATCCGAGCCCGGGAATGTCTCTTCCAAGCCTTCTTCAAGTGCCTCGTCGAGCTGCCGCTTCTCGGCCTCGGCGGCCGTTTTGTCCTGCGCTTTGCTGGCATCGTGCGACTTGGACCTGGTCATGATCTTCCCTCGGGATTCGACGACATGCTGATGACAAGAAGGATGTGGCGATCCGTCCAACCATGCTAGATGACGTTCCAACCAAGCAATGACAAGAGTGGCTGGGAGCCTTCATGAAGCATATCACCTGCATCGAAGACCTTCGTCTCGAACACAAGCGCAACGTGCCGAAGGCGTTCTTCGACTATGTCGATCACGGCTCCTATAGCGAGGACACGTTTCGCGCCAATACCGAAGACCTGCAGAAGCTGAAATTCCGCCAGCGCATCCTGATCGATATCGCCAATCGCGACACCTCGACCACGATCCTCGGCGAGAAGGCGACGATGCCGCTGATCTGCGCGCCTGTCGGCTCCACCGGCATGCAATATGGCGACGGCGAAATCCACGCCTGCCGCGCCGCACAGGCCTTTGGCATTCCCTACACACTCTCGACCATGTCGATCAATTCGATCGAGGACCTCGCCGAGAATGTCGAGAAGCCGTTCTGGTTTCAGCTCTATGTCATGAAAGATCGCGGCTTCATCAAGGAGCTGATCGAGCGCGCCATCAAGGCGAAGTGCAGCGCGCTCGTGCTGACCGTCGATCTGCAGGTGATCGGCCAGCGTCATCAGGACATCAAGAACGGGCTGTCGGTGCCGCCGCAGATCTACAATCTCAAGAACATGATCGACTTTGTCAGCCATCCCGCCTGGCTGATGCGCACGCTGCAGGCCAAGCGCCGCAACTTCGGCAATATCGCCGGTTTCGTGAAGAACACCGACGATCTGGAATCCGTCTCGCAATGGACCGCACAGCAATTTGACGCGACGCTGAACTGGAAGGATCTCGACTGGATCCGCAGCATCTGGCCCGGCAAGATCATCATCAAGGGCATCCATGACATCGAGGATGCGCGCGAAGCAGTGAAGGTCGGCGCCCAGGCGATGGTGGTCTCGAACCATGGTGGCCGCCAGCTCGATGGTGCACCGTCATCGATCTCGGTATTGCCGGGCATCGTCGATGCCGTCGGCTCGGAAATCGAAGTGATGTTCGACAGCGGCATCCGTTCCGGTCAGGACGTGATGCGTGCGCTGGCGCTCGGTGCAAAATCCTGCATGATCGGCCGCGCCTATGTTTACGGTCTCGGCGCCTATGGCGGGCCGGGCGTCACCAAGGCGCTCGACATCCTGCGCAACGAGCTCAGCGTGACGATGGGCCTGTGCGGTGTGAACAGCATCGCGGAGATCAACAAGCGGGTGTTGGTACAGCAGTAGTTGTCATTGCTTGGGCAAAACAATCCAGTTCTTCGTCAAAGGCTGGATTGCTTCGTCGCTTCGCTAACGGGAAAACTGCAACGCAGCTTTCCTTGACCTCGCAATGACGGAGTTTACATCGGCGGCGTCAGGCCATCGCGTCCGACATTCACCCGTGCCGTTTCGAAGCTGCCATCGGCGGCTTTCTTCGCGCCCACGATGATCACCTGCGCGCCCGGCTTCAGTTCATCCTTGCTGCCCGGCACGAATGTCACGATCGGCGTGCTGGGCTCCACAGTGACCTTCTTCTCGCCATCCTTGTATTTGACCGTCAGCGTCTGGCCATCTTTAGCCTCGACCTTCTGATCGACTGTGGCGTTCGTCATGCTGCTATTGGGCTTGAGATCCCATGGCCGCGAGCCTTCCGCCATGCCGCGCATCGCTTCCGGAAAGATATGGATTGCGATCGCCTTCTGCGTGCCGTCAGCCTGAGGCATGCCTGTGACGCCGACATAATCGCCGCTCTTGATATCCGACAATGCGGCCTTGGTGATGCCCGTGACCGTGACATTGTCAGTCATGCGCACCTTGCGCTCGCCGCCGTTGCGCGCCTTGATGGTCAGTATGGATCCATCCACGCTCTCGATCGCGCCACGGATGTTGGAAGGCTGCGCCTGTTGCGCCGATGCGAGTGAGATGGTGAGAGCCGACGCAAGTACAGCGCCGGCCAATATGCGAGTGGTGAACGAAGCAGATATCGACATTGGCTTCTCTTTCCGAAACACGTGCCCCGAGAGAGATACGCGCGAAAGACCATGTCGTTACGCCATCACGCTACTGTGAAAGGTCGGCCTCGACTTCAGCGCGGAGCTCGGGCGTCACTTCCGGGCGTTGACCAAACCACAATTCAAAGCCGCGTACGGCCTGATAGAGCAACATGCCGAGCCCATCCGCCGTGCGCAGGCCACGCGCGCGCGCTGCAGCGAGCAGCGGCGTTTCCAGCGGCACATAAACGAGATCGGCAACGACAGCCTCGGCAGGCAA
>CALRZK010000492.1:0-3814 GCA_943372615.1 Bradyrhizobium ivorense
AGCGGGTGATCTCCGGCGCCATGTTGCTGTTGCTGTTCGCCATCGCGTCGATCCTGCTGATCGACAAGGAGACCATCCTGTTCATGAAGGTAACGCCGCCGCAGCCGAATGGCGGGCTGTTCGCCGCGCCAGCGGAGAAGGCCTATCTGCTGCTCGGCTGCCTGATCGGCATGGCCGGCGGGCCGCTGCAGGCGGCGTCGCGCACGCTGCTGATACGGCTGGCACCGCAGGATCGTATCGGTCAGTTTTTCGGTTTGTTCGCGCTGACGGGGAAGGTGACCTCCTTCATCGGCCCGCTGCTGATCGGCATCGTCACTGCGGTGACGGCGAGCCAGAAGGCGGGAATGGCCGTGCTGGTCGGATTCTTCGTGGTGGGATTGGCGCTGCTCGCACGGGTGCGCGAGGAGTGACACCGCTCCATCTTCCTTAGTCCCTTGTGGACCTGTTGGGTAATCTACGCATCAAGGTTGCAACAGATGATTGCGCTTCGCTACATCCGAGCTACAAGTCCCCCATGCGTCTGACCCTCACCACCTGGAATATCAATTCCGTCCGCCTGCGTATCGAACTCGTCGCTGACTTCCTGCAGTCAGTGCAGCCTGATGTGCTGTGCCTGCAAGAGACCAAATGCCCCGACGATGCGTTCCCGCTGAAGCGCTTCAAGCAGCTCGGCTATAACCACATCGCGCTGAACGGGCAGAAGGGCTATCACGGCGTTGCCATCGTCTCGAAACTGCCGTTCGACGCCACCGACATCCGCGTATTCTGCGACAAGCTGGATTCGCGCCACATCTCGGTGGCGATCGGCGCACAGGCGGGACTGAGCGCGCCACTGATCGTGCATGATTTCTACGTGCCGGCGGGCGGCGACATTCCGGACCCGGAAGCCAATCCGAAATTCGCGCACAAGCTCTCGTTTCTGGACGAGATGAAGAGCTGCGAGGGGCTGCATCCGCGCGGTGATGCGCGGCACATCCTCGTCGGCGATCTCAACGTGGCGCCGCATGAAAACGATGTGTGGTCGCACAAGCAGATGCTGAAGATCGTCTCGCACACGCCGATCGAATGCGAAAAGCTTTTGGCCGTGCAGAGCGAGGGCAACTGGATCGATGTCGCACGCGAACGCATTCCGTTGTCCGAGAAAATCTATACCTGGTGGAGCTACCGCGCTGCTGATTGGGCAGCGTCGAATCGCGGACGGCGGCTGGATCACATCTGGGTATCGAATGCGCTGAAGGATGCGGTGACCGACTATCAGGTGCTGCGTGATGCGCGCGGCTGGGAGCGACCGTCGGACCATGTGCCGGTCACGGTGGTGATGGATGTGTAGTTCTTCCTTCTCCCCGCATCTTGCGCGGGGAGAAGGTGGCCGCGCGTAGCGTGGCCGGATGAGGGGCATGGCACGCAGCCAGCCTCAATAGTGCACTATCGAAGCGAAGAACCGCGCGATCCGTGAGTGCAGAGCAAAGGGTGAGCGCGTGCCATGCCCCTCACCCGCCGCGAAGACGCGGCGACCTCTCCCCGTAAAGAACGAGGAGAGGTTAAGAACCCAGCTTCGCCCTGACCTGCGCGAAATCACTCGCGAGTTCATTCACGCGCGTCGCCATGTCATCGCGCAAACGCACCGCTGCATCAGGATCGCTGTCGAGCACGCGCTGAAACAGACTGCGCGTAATCCGGATCACGCTGGAAAATTCAGCAGCCACCGCTGTGGAGCGGCGCGGCATCGAGACCAGCAGCGACAGCTCGCCGATCAGCGTGCCGCGGTCGGCCATCACTTCGTGGTCGCTGCCGTCATCGATGCTGATACGAAACGAACCTGATTGCACGACATAGCCGCAATCGGCCTGCTCATCCTCGTGAAACAACACCGAGCCGCGTGAAAATTCCTGCTGCTCGGAACCGATGGCGATCACGCGCAACGCATCACGGCCCAGCAGGCGCAGGGTCGGCACGCGCTCGAGCAATGAGACATCATCTTCAATCGACATTTATGAAATCGAACAGCAGAGTCGCGTGGACCGGGCGCACAGACAACACAGAGCTAACGGCGAATCGGTCCACTATTCGTATCACGGCACCAACTTGTAGCCACCGGCTTCCGTCACCAGGATTTCGGGATTGGCCGCGTCCTTCTCGATCTTCTGGCGCAGCCGGTAGATGTGCGTTTCCAGCGTGTGCGTGGTGACGCCGGAATTATAGCCCCACACTTCCTGCAGCAGCGTCTCGCGCGACACCGCCATCTGGCCGGCGCGATAGAGGAAGCGCAGGATCGCGGTTTCCTTCTCGGTCAGCCGCACCTTCTTGGCATTGGCGCCGGTGAGCATTTTCGAGCCCGGACGGAAGCTGTAGGGGCCGACGGTGAAGACGGCGTCCTCGGACGCTTCATGCTGGCGCAACTGGGCGCGGATGCGCGCCAGCAGCACCGCGAAGCGGAACGGCTTTGCCACGTAATCATTGGCGCCCGACTCCAGACCGAGAATCGTATCGCTGTCGGTGTCATGGCCGGTCAGCATGATGATCGGCGCCTTGAAGCCGCCCTTGCGCAGGCTGCGCACGACTTCGCGGCCGTCCGTGTCGGGCAGGCCGACATCCATCAGCACCAGATCGGGAGAATTGGCTTTCGCCGCGGTCGCGCCCTTGGCGCCGGTATCGACGGCGGAGGCTTCGAATTCCTCGTGCAGCGACAATTGCTCGACCAGCGCCTCGCGCAAATCAGTGTCGTCATCCACGATCAAGATCTTGCGGGCATTCGGCATTGCGACAATCCTTTGGACGGCTGCTGCGGCTTCGAGTCTTGGAAACGCGATGATGGGGTGGAGATCATCACGGTTTCGCGATCCGCATAGTCTAGCGCAAAAACCTGAGCATTCTCAGCGAATGTGGTTTTGCAGCGCGAAATAGAACATTTGCGGTAAACAGCCAAGGCGAAGCGGCGGGATTAGATGGGAAACGTCGTTAATTCAGGTACTTATCGAACAAGCTTGCGTGATCGACCGGTGAAGCGGGTGCTTGTGCGGGCGGCTGCGGGGAATCCGCAGCGCGGCTGGCTGAGCTTCGATCACACAACCATACCCGTTGCGCTCGGCCGCGGCGGAATCAAGGCGAACAAACGCGAAGGCGACGGCGCAACGCCGCAGGGGGTGTTTCACCCCATCCGGCTGTGGTGGCGCGGTGATCGGCATGTGCGCCCACGGACGCATCTGCCGGTGCGCGAGATCTCACCTTTCGACGGCTGGTGCGAGGATCCGCGGGATCGGCACTACAATCAGGCGATCAGACTCGATCGCGGCGTCGAAGGCGACCGGCTGGCGCGGGAGGATCACCTCTATGATTTCATCATCGAGATCGACCAGAACACCAGGCCACGGATCGTGGGACGTGGAAGTGCAGTGTTTTTGCATCTGGCGCGGGACAATTGGGGGCCGACGGCAGGATGCGTGGCGATGCGCAAAGGCGCGATGTTGCGGCTGCTGGCGCGGATCGGGACGGAGACGGAGATTGTGGTGGGGTGATCTGTAGGGTGGGCAAAGGCGCTCTTGCGCCGTGCCCACCTTCACAGGCCGTGCACGCGAAGGTGGGCACGCTGCGCTTTGCCCACCCTGCAAGTTCAGCGATGCCCGAAAATCGCCGAACCCACGCGCACATACGTCGCCCCGAACTGGATCGCCGTGGCGAAATCCGCACTCATGCCCATGGATAGCTGTGTCAGCCCGTTTCGCGCGGCGATCTTGGCCGTCAACGCAAAATGCGGCGCCACCGCCTCGTCCACCGGCGGAATGCACATCAGACCGGAAATCGTCAGGCCCCAATG
>CALRZK010000493.1:0-3790 GCA_943372615.1 Bradyrhizobium ivorense
AGCCTGATCGGAGGCAAAGTGAATGCCTGCATTATCGGGCCGGGCGCAGGAATCGGCGCGAAAACCTGCGGCATCGTAGAGGCGGGCCTCGCAGCAAAGCGGAGGCTGGTGCTCGACGCCGACGCGCTGACCAGTTTCGCCGATGGACCCGACCGGCTGTTCGATCTCATCAAGGCTGATCCGGAGCTGCAGGTCGTTCTGACGCCGCATGAAGGTGAGTTCTCACGTATCTTCAGTAATTTGGACGGAGAATCTGAGGCGTCATCAAAGCTCGACCGCGTAATTTCCGCCGCGGCTCGTTCGGGAGCGGTTGTTTTGCTGAAAGGTCCGGACACCGTCGTTGCATCCCCCGATGGCCGCGCCGCCATCGCCTCCAAC
This sequence comes from Bradyrhizobium ivorense, assembly GCA_943372615.1. GTDB lineage: Bacteria > Pseudomonadota > Alphaproteobacteria > Rhizobiales > Xanthobacteraceae > Tardiphaga > Tardiphaga ivorense_A. The sequence goes on from CALRZK010000493.1 coordinate 379, forward strand.
GCGCCGCCCTGGCTCGCGACGGCTGGTTCAGGCGACGTGCTCGCAGGCTTGATTGGCGCATTTCTGGCGCAAGGCGTTCCGGCCTATGAGGCCGCCTGCATCGGCGTCTGGATGCATGGCGAGGCAGGCTCCGAGGCGGGGCCGGGGCTGATCGCGGAAGATCTCACCGAGGTGATGCCGGCGGTGTTCCGTCGGCTCTATGACCGGCTCGGCATTCCGTACTGATCTCAGCCAACCTCGTACCAGCGCACCAGGCGCGGGGCGGCCCAGTCTGTGGTGAAGGATTCGATCAGCCAGCGGCCGGGATTGTGGGCGACGAAAGCGATGCGCTGGGTCTGGCCGGGGTCGAGCGCGAGTGTATCGAGCCAGAACGGCTTCCAGCCATCGTCGAGCTTGTCGAGCAGGCGGAAGTGGTGACCGTGCATCTGAAGGACAGCCGGGATCGTGGCCTTGTTGTTCAAGGTCAGGACCACAGCGCGGCCGGACTTGGACTTGAAGGCCGGGGCCGTTGAGGGGCCGAGATCGAGCGGCTTGATCCAGCCGGTGTCGGGGGCCCCGAGATTGAGGTCCGAGCGCAACGCGCTCTTGAGGTCGATCTGGATCGGCAGGCCATTGGACGGCAGCGGGGTCACCGTCTGCATCGGGGCGGCGCGGAGCGGCGGGTCCTTCAGCGTGACCAGTTGGCCGATGCGGCGGATGTCCTTGCCGTCATGGAGCAGGATCGGCGTGGCGGCGCCGGCAGATTTTGTGATGTCGAGGAAGACGTCGATCCGGGTGCCGGGCGCCAGCACGACCTGGTTGTTGCGCGCGGCAAACGGCTCGGCGGGCTGGCCGTCGATGGCCATCACACGGACGTCCTGATCTTCGAATTTCAAAGCGACAACAGAGCGTTGGCAGCCATTGATGAGACGGAGTCTGAGCCGTTCATTGGTCTTCACCGGGATGTCGTGCAGCGCCTTGCGGTTCGCCAGGAACATCACTGCCGCATCTTTCGGATCGACGCCCGGGGCCAGTAGCTTGCCGTCGGCGGCGATGCGGAAATCCTCGACCAGCAGCACCTCGTCGCGATCGACCTCGACCGGATCGGTCTCCTGCACCACCATGCTGCGCACCTGCGAGGGCAGCGTCTGGCCATCGCCGAGCAGCCGCATGTCCACATAGGACGTGCCCGCACTGCGCATCGTCAGCTTGAACGAATCCTTGGCCCCGGTGGCGACCGGCTTGCGGTCGAGCAGCGGGGCGATCCCGGAGACGGCGTTGATGCCGCGGCAATTCAACACGACCGGGCCGGGGAGCTGATTGACGAACTGGACGTCGATCTCATCGCCGCGGTTGAAGCGGAGCGGGCCCTTCTGGGCGCTGTGCAGGGTTCCGGCTTCGGAATTGGTGCCGGGCCTCACAATCAGCGGGCCCGTTTTTGCCTGCAATTCCAGTGCTGTAACGGCCTGAGCGAAAGTGACGCTCGGCAGCAGCGGAGCAATCAGGGCACCGCCGGCGCCAGCCAGCAGGGTACGACGGGTGAGGGCGAGAGGGCTGTTCGTCATGCGGAAATTCGGACCATTTTCGAGCGCGAAAGTCCAGTTACCCGGACTGCGGCATGAGGCCCTGAGCAGGCCCATTTTTTTGCTGCGAATTGTCGTCTGCGTGTTATAAGCCCGCCGCTCGCGACATCGCGGCCGGACATGATGTTTTCTGCGGGCATGGCGGAATTGGTAGACGCGCTGGATTTAGGTTCCAGTGACGAAAGTTGTGGGGGTTCGAGTCCCTCTGCCCGCACCAACAAGCGCAAGCGGCGTTTGACCATGATGATTTCCGGATTCGCATCCGCGAGGGGGTTGCCTCCGCGAAGGCGGGTCGGCACTACCATCGGCGCAGACCTTCCGGTCGCGCGTCGGACCAATTTGACACAGTTCGGCCGATGGCCGGACGAAGCGGGAAGAAGATTGACGCCATGCAGGTGAATGAGACCCTCTCCGAGGGATTGAAGCGCGAATTCCAGATCAGCGTTCCGGCTGCCGACATCGAAGCCAAGGTCGATGCGCGCCTCGAAGACCTGAAGGGCAAGGTCAAGCTCAACGGCTTCCGTCCCGGCAAGGTTCCGATGGGCCATCTGAAGCGCATGTATGGCCGCTCGGTTGCCGCCGAGACCGTGGATGAGTTGATCCGCACCACCAACACCGAGATCTTCACCGAGCGTAATCTCAAGCTCGCCACCGAGCCGAAGATCACCATGCCGACCGAAGAGAAGGAAGTCGAAGACATCCTCTCCGGCAAGGCCGACCTGAAATACACCGTGGCCGTCGAAGTCGTGCCGCCGATCGAACTGGCCGACTTCAAGAGCTTCGAAGTCGAGAAGCCGGTTGCTGACGTCAGCGATGCTGACGTCGATGAATCGATCAAGCGCGTGGCCGACGCCAACCGTGCGTTCACCGAAAAGGCTGACGGCGCGAAGGCCGAGTCGGGCGACCGCGTGGTCGTCGGTTTCAAGGGCACCATCGATGGCGTCGCTTTCGAAGGCGGCACCGGCGAGGACATTCCGGTCCAGATCGGCTCCAACACCTTCATCCCGGGCTTCGAGGACCAGCTGATCGGCATCGCCGCCGGCGAAACCCGCACCCTCAAGGTCACGTTCCCGACCAACTATGCCAGCGACACGCTGGCCGGTAAGGCTGCGGAATTCGAGACCACCGCGAGCAAGATCGAGTCGCCGGTCGATACCGCGATCGATGACGAGTTCGCAAAATCGCTTGGCCTCGAGTCGCTCGACAAGCTGAAGGAAGCCGCGCGCGAGCGTCTGGTTGCCGAATTCGCTGGTGCCACCCGCCAGCGCGTGAAGCGTCATCTGCTCGATCGTCTCGACGAGACCCACAAGTTCGATGCGCCGCCGTCGCTGGTCGACGAAGAGTTCAAGCTGATGTGGAATTCGATCCAGCAGGAGATGGCGTCCTCGGGCAAGACCTTCGCCGACGAGAACACCACCGAAGAAGCCGCGCAGGAAGAATATCGCAAGATCGCCGACCGCCGCGTCCGTCTCGGCCTCGTGCTCTCGGAGATCGGCGAGAAGAACAAGATCTCCGTCACCGATGACGAGATCAGCCGCGCCGTGATCGAGCGTGCGCGTTCGATGCCGGGTCGCGAGAAGGAAGTCTGGGATTTCTATCGCAGCAACCCACAGGCGCTCGCCCAGCTGCGCGCACCGATCTATGAAGACAAGGTTGTCGATTTCATCCTCGAACTCGCCAAGGTCACCGAGAAGAAGGTGTCCAAGGAAGACCTGTACAAGGACGAGGACGAGAAGGCGGCCTAATCTTGGACCTTGTAGGGTGGGCAAAGGCGCGCAGCGCCGTGCCCACCTTCTAGCCCGAGACAGTGGTGGTGGGCACGCTTCGCTTTGCCCACCCTACGGGTCCTT
>CALRZK010000494.1:0-3789 GCA_943372615.1 Bradyrhizobium ivorense
CGCCGACAGGCCGGCCTTGGCCAACCCTGCCCCGAGCAAGCCGCCGATCAGCGCATGCGACGATGACGAGGGAATGCCGAGCGCCCAGGTGACCACATTCCATACGATGGCGCCGATCAGCGCGGCAAAGATCACCGCGGGATCGATGACGCTGGGGTCGATGATGCCGGTGCCGATGGTGTTGGCCACGTGCAGGCCGAAGATCGTGAAGGCGATGAAATTGAAAAACGCCGCCCAGAACACGGCATATTGCGGCCGCAGCACGCGGGTCGAGACGATGGTCGCGATGGAATTCGCGGCATCGTGCAGACCGTTGAGAAAATCGAACAGCAGTGCGACGGCGATCAGGCCGATCAGCACGGGAAGAGCGAGCGAGGCGTCCACTGGCCGTGCCCTTACACTTGCTCGATGACGATGCTGCTGATCTCGTTCGCAACGTCGTCGAAGCGATCGGCGATCTTTTCGAGATGCTTGTAGATCTCGGCGCCGACCACAAAATCCATGGTGTTGGCGTCGCGATGCTTGAGATACAGCTCCTTCAGCCCGATATCGTGGAGATCATCGACGCGGCCCTCGAGCTTGCCGATTTCCTCGGTCAGCTGGGTCAGCAACCCGACATTGTCGCCGATCTTGTCCATCAGCGGCACGGCCTGGCCGATCAGGTCGGCGCATTGCACCAGGATCGTGCCGATCTCACGCATCGGCGGCTCGAATGAGCGCACCTCGAACAGCATCACGGCCTTGGCGGTCTGCTGCATCTGGTCGATGGAATCATCCATCGCGCCGATCAGGTTCTTGATGTCGATACGGTCGAACGGGGTGATGAAGGAGCGGCGCACCGCGGTCAGCACTTCACGCGTGATGTTGTCGGCGTCGTTTTCGAACTGGTTGACGCGCTGGCAATAGACCGGCGTCTCCTCGCCGCCTTCCAGCATCCCCGCCAGCGCCTTGGCGCCCTCGCTCACCGCCCGCGAATGCTGGGCGAACAGGTCGAAGAACCGCTCCTCCCGCGGCAGAAAGGATCGGAACAAGCGCATCATGCGGGGCACCCAGGCAACAGGACAGACAACGTGACGGAACCGCCGGGCGGCTCAATGTCACGGAACCGTCATAAATCACATCCCGGGAACGGGGGCAATCGCTGGGGGTGCACCCTACCCATCGTCGCCCGGAGGTGCTGCCACAACGCGGTAGCCTTGAACGATGGCCGCGGGCGCCGGAGTTAGTGGTCGCATCCTTCGAGGCTCCCCGAAGAGGAGAACACCTCAGGACAACGACTCGGTAGTATACTGCCCTAGAGAGAACCTACAGTGTGACCTTCGGCCGATGGACGGCGTAGGCAGCTGAGCGAAGTTCTAGTTGCTCAAACTCGGAGCCCCCCTTTGAATCTGTTTGCCGAAATGCCTCCCAATTTTCCGGTGTTTGGCGGCTTGCCGATTTGGCTTGTGCTGATTTGCATCGCAGCGGCATTTTTGTTGATTGGCTTTGTCAACAAACTCTATTTCGCATGGCTTCACCGGAATTGGTCAGGACTGTTTAGGGCCCGTTCTGTGTTGGCCATTTTCGTTTTGTGTGCAGCATTCATCGCTGTGGCGATGTGGGTGAACCCACCTTCCGAAGTTGCGCGGCAATTTCATCAAAATAGGCCGCAGGCAAAATGAAACGAAGCATTCGCTTCGTTGCTTCTGCTCCGAGCCGCTTACAGTCACCTGTTAGGATAATGCAGATGGCAAAGAAGCTTCCGCCGGTTCATCCCGGTGAAATCCTGCGAGAGGAATTCCTCGTTCCGTTCAAACTGACGCCCTACGCTGTGGCTGCGGCGCTGAACGTACCGCGCACGCGTATCGAACGCATTGCACGCGAAGAAAAGCCTGTGACGGCCGACACCGCGCTGCGGCTCGGAAGTTCTTCAAGACGGGCGCCGCGTTCTGGATGAACATCCAGGCGCGCTACGATCTCGAAATGGCGGAAGACATGTTAGCCCCCGAGATCAAGAAGATCGCGGCTTTTGCGGCGGCCTGAAGGAAGTACAAACAGGCCGATACGGATGGGTAGACAGGCATTCCCCTCGCCGTCCCCAATGCGCGATGTGCCAGGCAACAAAAAAGGGCCGGCGCAGATGCGCGGCCCTTTTTCATGATCCAGATCACGTCCAGTACATCCGTGGACGTGACAAGGATGTCATCGCATCAGAGCGCCTGAAGATTGTCGGCAGCGTTCTTGCCGCTGCGTTTATCCTTCACGACTTCGAAGCTCACCTTCTGTCCCTCGGTCAGAGAGTGCAAGCCGGCGCGCTCCACAGCCGAGATGTGCACGAACACATCCTGGCTGGCGCCTTCCGGCGCGATGAAGCCAAAGCCTTTATTGGCATCGAAGAATTTTACGGTACCTGTGGGCATGACGATTCCTTTCAATCGGTCATAGGGCATCGACTTCCAAATCTGTCGGAAGCGGTTCAGATCGAATTTGAAGAGGAGGTTCGTCAGCGGTGTCATCCAAGGACACCAGGCGTTCAAAGCATCGCATGCAACGTCGATGGGACGTATATGCCCTGCAAATGCGATCTTTCTAAGGCTCGTTGCCGCGTTTCTTTCTGTCAGGCCGTGCTTCCGTTGCGAGCGATACGTCCTGCTCACGTGCAAGATCTCGGGCAAGGCGCTCCGCTCTGAGGCGCTGCAGATTGTCGTGAGCAACAGCCTCCTTCTCGCGATAGGCCGCCATTCCTTCCGCGGCGTCAACCTGCCTTCGTTCGGCGGGTATCCGCGCGAGAGGCCGTGTGTAGTGATGATCAGACCTGCTGTCCCGAAACTCTTCCGGGCCGTGCAACAGCCGCTGCTTGCGATGTTCGACATCGGCAGTCGTGGCGCCTTTGTCAGCCATGGTATCAAGCTGTGCGGAAGCCAATGTGCTCGCGCGGCGGTGCTGGGTGTTCGTTTGCCGATGTGTTCGGCGAAGAGAAACAACCATCAGATCGGCCTCTGCAGGCCCGATGAATACGCCCAGGCGGTGATATTCGCCTGGATGTCATCGTGGCCAGCGGTTCTGAGCAGGCGATCCCGCTCGACGCCCGCCGGCATTCTCATTGCCCTCGTCACGGCGTCACGCGTGAGATCGGCGACGATGTCTTCGGAATTACGCTCGGAAAAAGGATTGCGTCTCATCGTGAACCGCTCCTGCGAGAGGATGGCGGGAGCGCATTCAGGCGCTCTCATCGCTGATAGAAACCTGGAGCCGTTCAGCGGTGTCTCACCATGCGCGCTTCCCGGGCCAATAGCCAGCCTTATATTTGCGAGGCGTCTGCGACACCGCGCAAAGTTTATCTGAACCTTTTCATCAGCTGCCGATTGAGCATTCACCACCGCACCGCACTCGGCCTTCGGTGATGAGATCGAAAATGGTCCCGGCTGACTGAATCGGGATATCCCATGTGCTGCAAGAAGTGCGACGAAATCGATCTCAGGATCGAGCATTATCGATCTTTTGCTCTCGGACCAGCCGACAATCTGGCGCGTCAAAGCATCAAGATTTTGATCGAGGATCTCGAAGCAGCGAAGCTCGACTGTCACTGCAAGGCGAAGTGATGCCGATATGAGTGATCATATCAGTCTGCTCAAAGCTCGATATTGCAGCTCGATCCTGAAAATGGCCTCACGACATTCCGACGTCGAGGCGACGCATCTTTGCAACAGCCTTGCAACCGAGCGCGCAACGGGAGGAACGTCGCAGCCGGTCACGGATGCCGAGGAAGCTGCACTGGAAGCGATTTATGCGCTGGTGATCAGGCTGGGT
>CALRZK010000495.1:0-3788 GCA_943372615.1 Bradyrhizobium ivorense
GATCCCGGTTTCGGCGCGCTCCAAGCGCAAGGGTCGAACCTTCAATCTCGAAAACCTCACCGGAACCAGCCAGGATGCGCCGCGCATTCCCTCGGGCATGGGCGAACTCGACCGCGTCACCGGCGGCGGCTTCGTGCGCGGCTCGATCATCCTGATCGGCGGCGATCCCGGCATCGGTAAGTCGACGCTGCTGACCCAGGCGACGTCCATGATGGCCAAGGCCGGCCACCGCGTCGTCTATATCTCGGGTGAAGAAGCGGTTGCGCAGGTGCGCCTGCGCGCCGCCCGGCTCGGCCTTGCCAACGCGCCGGTGCAATTGGCTTCGGAGACATCCGTCGAAGACATCGTTGCCACGCTCTCCGAAGGCACCGTGCCGCGGCTGATCGTGATCGACTCGATCCAGACCATGTGGACCGACACCGTCGAATCCGCGCCCGGCACCGTCACCCAGGTCCGCGCCTCCGCACAGGCGCTCATTCGTTTTGCCAAGAAGACCGGCGCCACCATCATCCTGGTCGGCCATGTCACCAAGGACGGCCAGATCGCCGGCCCCCGCGTGGTCGAGCATATGGTTGATGCCGTCATGTCCTTCGAGGGTGAAGGCTCGCAGCAGTTCCGCATCCTGCGCGCGGTGAAGAACCGTTTTGGTCCCACCGACGAAATCGGCGTGTTCGAGATGACCGGCCTCGGTTTGCGCGAAGTCTCCAATCCGTCCGAGCTGTTTTTGTCCGACCGCGATCTCGGTTCGCCCGGCACCGCCGTGTTCGGCGGCATGGAGGGCACCCGGCCCGTGCTGGTTGAATTACAGGCTCTGGTTGCTCCAACGACACTCGGCACACCACGACGCGCGGTCGTCGGCTGGGACTCATCCCGCCTCTCGATGGTACTTGCCGTGCTGGAGGCCCATTGCGGCGTCAAACTCTCCGGCTACGACGTCTATTTCAATGTCGCCGGCGGCCTGCGCATCAACGAGCCCGCGGCCGATATGGCTGCGGCCGCCGCCCTCGTCTCATCGCTCTGCAATGCGCCATTGCCCACCGATGCCGTCTATTTCGGCGAGATCTCGCTGTCCGGCGCGGTCCGCCCGGTGGCGCAGACCTCGGCGCGCCTGAAGGAAGCGGCAAAACTCGGCTTCGGACGCGCCGTGCTGCCGGAGGCTGCGCGCGGCGATCCCGGTGGCGATGCAGGGCTGACGCTCAACAGCATCGGCAATCTCACGACGCTGGTCGCCGAGATCGCGGCCCGCGGCGTCAAGCCGGCGCGCGATGGCGGCAATACCACACAGGCCGATAAAAGCGCTCCGCCTGCCCGTTTCCGCCGCGACAATGGGTGACGGTTGCGTGACCTCGCTTACGCAGCCCGCTATAGAAAACATGCGCGAAAAACGTGGCCATCGCGCAACGCTTCGTTCAGGTTCGTAGCCGGAAGCGGAACATTGATGTGTGGCGTGGCTCACAGGCGGTTTTCCGCATCCGTGAACCATGCCATATCACCGTCACCTGAATTAGCAGCCTCGCTGCCGATTCGCGTTTCCTGACTGAGCGGACCAGACCCGACGATGCCGATTACCATTCTCGACCTTGTCCTGCTCGGCGTCATGCTGATCTCCGGCCTGCTCGCAATGGTCCGCGGCTTCATGCGCGAGATCCTGTCGATCGCGGCCTGGGGCGCCGCCGCCCTCGTCACGCTCTACGCCTTCCCGAAGGTACTTCCTTCCGCAAAATCCTATATCGCCAACGACACCATCGCGACCGCCGCCACCATCGGCGGCCTGTTCGTGCTGACGCTGATCGTTGTGTCCATCATCACCGTGCGAATCTCGGACATGATCCTGGATTCGCGCATTGGCGCGCTGGATCGCACCCTCGGCTTCCTGTTCGGCCTTGCCCGCGGCCTCCTGATCGTGGTCGTCGCGTTCCTGTTCTTCACCTGGCTGGTTCCGGACAAGCAGCGTCCGGATTGGGTCACCGGTGCAAAATCGCGCGTGGTGCTGGAATCCACCGGGAATTGGCTGATGGCACTCTTGCCGGATGACCCTGAAAACACCATTTTGAAGAAGTTCAAGAAGAACAAGCCTGAAGACGAGTCGACGGAAGCGGCGCCGGACGCTCCGGGTGGAAACGATGGCTATTCCAAGACGGCACGCGACAGCATGAAGAAGCTGATCGACAAACCCGCGGGACGCTGATCCGTCCCGAGCTTGAACTGACTGCGCGAGGGTGCGTGTGTTGCACGGCTCGCGACAACAGAGGCGCGGTGCATCCGATGCAGAACTCTTTCGACGACGGCGCAGCCCATCAGAGCTTCGACGTAAACGACGATCTTTCCGGCGACATGCTGCGTGAAAAGTGCGGCGTGTTCGGCATCTACGGGCACCCCGAAGCCGCCGCGATCACGGCGCTCGGCCTGCACGCCCTCCAGCATCGCGGCCAGGAAGCTGCCGGCATCGTCGCTTTCGACGGCAAGCGCTTCCACTCCGAACGCCGCCTCGGTCTCGTCGGCGACACCTTCTCCCGTCGCGAAGTGATCGAACGCCTGCCCGGCTCCGCTGCGGTCGGCCACACCCGCTATTCCACCACCGGCGAAACCATTCTCCGCAATGTGCAGCCGCTATTCGCCGAACTGAATGCCGGCGGTTTTGCCGTCGCCCATAACGGCAACCTCACCAATGGCCTGACACTCCGCCGCGAACTCGTGAAGAACGGCGCGATGATGCAGTCGACCACCGATACCGAGGTGATCCTGCACCTGGTCGCGCATTCCAAGCGCAACAGTTTTATCGACCGCTACATTGAAGCGCTTCGCGCTATCGAAGGCGCCTATGCCCTTGTCGCCCTCACCAACAAGAAGCTGGTTGGTGCCCGCGATCCGCTCGGCATCCGCCCGCTGGTGTTGGGCGAACTCGATGGCTGCCCGATCCTCGCATCGGAGACCTGCGCCCTCGATATCATCGGCGCCAAATACATCCGCGACATCGAGCCCGGCGAGGTCGTCGTGTTCGACGAGAAAGGCGCGCAGAGCCACAAGCCGTTCTCGCCGCAGCCGCCGCGTCCGTGCATCTTCGAATATATCTATTTCGCACGTCCGGATTCGATCAATGACGGCCGCTCGGTCTACGACACCCGCAAGCGCATGGGCGAAGAACTCGCGCGCGAGACCCATGTGGAAGCCGACGTGGTCGTTCCGGTGCCCGACTCCGGCGTGCCCGCCGCGCTCGGCTACAGCCGGCAGTCCGGCATCCCGTTCGAACTCGGCATTATCCGCAATCACTATGTCGGCCGCACCTTCATCCAGCCGACCCAGAGCGTGCGCGAACTCGGCGTGCGCATGAAGCATTCGGCTAATCGCGCCGCTATCGCCGGCAAGCGCATCATCCTGATCGACGACAGCCTGGTGCGCGGCACCACGTCGAAGAAGATCGTGAAGATGATGCGCGATGCAGGTGCGACGGAAGTCCACTTCCGCATCGCCTCGCCGCCGATCACCCATCCCGATTATTACGGCATCGACACCCCGGATCGCGCCGGCCTGCTTGCCGCCACGCATTCGCTGGAGCAGATGCGCGAACTGATCGGCGCGGACAGTCTGGCTTTTGTCTCGGTGGACGGCATCTACCGCGCCATGGGCGAGCCCGGCCGCAACCCGGCCCAGCCGAAATTCGCCGATCATTGCTTCACCGGCGATTACCCGACCCCGCTCACCGATATGAGCGAGATCGACGACCCGCGGCAGCTGTCGCTGCTGGCCGAGGCGAGCTAGCCAAACACGCCGCGGCCGTAGGATGGGGT
>CALRZK010000496.1:0-3788 GCA_943372615.1 Bradyrhizobium ivorense
AACCAGATTGCCGTAGCCCTTGAGTTCGTTGCCGGCATAGGCAACGACGCCATCTTCGGCAGCTTTCACCGGCGTGCCTTCCGGCACCGCGATATTGATCCCATCATTGGACTTGCCATTGGTCTTGGCGCCGTAGCCCGTCGCAACACGGCCACGCACAGGCCAACGGAAGGTTGGCAATGCACCGGTCGCTTCAGCGGCCTTGGTCGGCGCTTCAGGTGCAACTTCTTCGGGCGTCGTCGTCGCGCTGGCGAGACGTGCCTTCTGCTGCGGCTCGATAGCGGCAACGCGCGCAGGCGCTGTCGTGACAGGAGCCACCGGAGCAGCAGCGATTGTGGACGGTGCGCCGAGCGGTGCAGGAGCAGAACCGATCGGAGCCGCAGATGCGGTGCGCGCGGCAGGAACGTTAATCTTGCTGCCGAGCTTGAGCTGGGCAGTCGGCGACAGACCATTCGCGCGGGCGATGTCGGCGACCGGCACGTTGTTCTTGCGCGAGATGCTCATCAGCGTATCGCCGCGATTGACATAATGCGTGGTGCCGGCAGCGGGACGCGCTGGAGCAGCAGCGACAGCCGCCGTGCCCTGACGCGGGATGACCAGCGACTGGCCGGGCGACAACGCGCGCGGACCGCGATAGCCATTGGCTTGCAGGATTGCCGCCTGCGAAACATTGTAGCGCTTCGACAGGCCATCAAGTGTGTCGCTGGTGCCAACAATGATGGTGGTGCCGTTGGCATTGTGCGAAGCCGGTGCAGGCGCGGCTGCGACCGAGCGCGGCGCCGTGCTGCCAGTGTGTTCAAGCGGCGCGCGGGCTGGCGGCGGCGAATACATGCCGTTGCCGCCACCGCTCATCGGCGCGGCAGACGCAACCGGACGCGGTGCGGACGGATAGGACTGAGGCGCAGATGGATAAGACTGCGGCGCCGAGATTGGCGGCGGCAGCGGCTGCGACGAATATTGCGGCTGCGGATTGTAAGCCGGGCGCTGATACTGCGGCAAATCGCGCGGCGCCTGGGCGACGGGTCGCTGCTGCACCGAGCCGGTGGCTTCGCCGCCCTGCCAGCCGAATTCGCGGGAGCTGCTGCGGCTGATATTGTTGCTGTCGAAAGTCTGCGAAAGCCGCGTCGACATGTCGGCACTGCAGCCGGCAAATCCGATGGACATCAACGCCAACACCGCAACCTGCGGAGAACGACGCGAGCAAAGCAACTCGACAACGCGGGACATTGGTTACTCACTCATACGCAACAAACGACTGAATTGAGTAAACACTGTCTCCGTTACCAAGCCTTTAACCCTGCGACCAAGACGAGCCGCCCGATCACGAACTTGTTCAAAGCTCGCGCGCGATGCCCGCAACCGCAGGTACGAAGCGCACCGCAACGAGCTCGCGGCCCTCGGTCGTCTCACCGGTCTTCCGGATCCGCACCAATGTCTGCACACCATGATGTGGACCGACCGGCGCGATGAGGATCCCACCGTCATCCAGCAGATCGATCAAGGATTGCGGCACCACCTCGACGGCCGCAGTGACGATGATGCGGTCGAATGCGCCGAGATTGGCGGGCAGATTGAGGCCGTCGCCGAGCATGACCTCCACATTGTAGAGCGCCAGGCTCTCCAGCCGGACACGCGCCGTGTCCGCCAATGTCCGATATCGCTCCACGGTCAAAACGTCGCGGACCAGCTTGGAGAGGATCGCCGCTTGGTAGCCCGATCCGGTCCCCAGCTCGAGCACGCGATGACGCGGCTCGAGCTGCAGCTGCTCGCTCATATAGGCGACGACGAAGGGCTGGCTGATGGTTTGCCCGCAGGAAATCGGCAGCGCAGAGTCCCGCCAGGCATATTGGCGGTCGGCCGGATCGATGAAACGGTCGCGGGGCACCTCCTCCATGGCACGCAACACGCGCCCGTCGCTGATTCCGCGGCGGCGCAGGCTCAACTGGAATTGCATCTGTTCTGGCGGATGGCCGGCATTGATCATGGAACTGTCCATCCTTACCTTGCGATGGCGTCCGAATACCCCAAATAAGTTGACGCAATCTCGCCGGGAACAAGATCCGCGCGTCGGAGAATTATTGTTCCCGCAGGCGGAACCCGAGCCTTGGTGGCTTGTTACAGGCGCTGGGGATCGTCGAATTAGCGGCATCAATGTCGGCAACCGTACATACAATGTCGGGTGGCTGCGCTATTTGAGTCCCTCGAATTCTCGCTTGGCGTGATTGCGTTCAAAAGCGGAATTTGCGACGTTCCATCAGGATCATGCAGGGAAAGCAGCCATGACTGAATCGAACCAGCCGGGCGGCTCCGTCTTCCTCGTCGAAGACGAGGTAATGATCCGCATGATGGTCGCCGACATGCTGGAAGACCTCGGCTACCGCGTCGCTGCCGAAGCCGGCGATATCGTCGAGGCCACCCGCCTCGCCGGCTCCGCCGAATTCGACGTCGCGATCCTGGACGTCAACGTCAATGGCAAGGTGATCTCGCCGGTAGCCGAGGCGCTGGCTGCCCGCAACAAGCCGTTTATCTTCGCGACCGGTTACGGCGCCCAGGGCCTGCCGGAAGACTTTCGCGATCGCCCGACACTGCAGAAGCCATTCCAGATGGAAACGCTGGCGCAGGTGCTCGCCACCACGCTCAAGGGCGTGGCGGTCTAGCTTTCTCAAGTCCCGAAGCGTTACCCCAGCGCCTTCGCCAGCGTCTTGCTGAACGCCTCGTCGGTGCGGTCAAGCCGCAGCGGCGTTACCGAGACATAGTGCGCGGCCAAAGCGGCCAGATCGGTCCCCTCCGGCGGCGCTTCAGCCGCAACAATGCGCTCGAAGCCGATCCAGAAATACGGATTGTTGCGGCCATCGCGCCGCTCATCGATGCGCAGAAAACCCTGATTGCGCTTGCCCTGCCGCGTCACCACGACGCCCTTCACTTCAGCAGCATCACAGGCCGGGAAGTTGATGTTGATCACCGTGTTCTTCGGCACGCCCGCCTTGATGACCTTGCGCAGCACATCGGGCCCGTGAGCGAGCGCCGTTTCCCACTGCGGCGAATGGCGAGTCGCCATGGAGAATTCCTGGCTCAGCGCCACCGACGGAAAGCCGAGAATGGTGCCTTCCAGTGCGCCGGCGATGGTGCCGGAATAGACCACGTCTTCAGCGACGTTGCGGCCCTTGTTGACGCCGGACAGCACCAGATCCGGTTGCTTGTCCTTGAGGATATGCCGCGCGCCCATGATCACGCAGTCGGTCGGCGTGCCGCGCACGGCATAGTGCCGCTCGCTGACTTCGCGCAGGCGCAGCGGATCGTTCAATGACAGCGAATGCGACACACCGGACTGATCGAGCTCCGGCGCCACCACCCAGACATCGTCGGACAGCTGCTTGGCGATCTGCTCGATGATCTTAAGGCCCGGCGCGTGAATACCGTCGTCATTGGTGCAGAGAATGCGCATGCGCGTCAGCCCTTTCGATCCTGGCCGACCCGGCCCTTGCCGGACTTTCTGCCAGCCCGAGGGGCCTTTTGCCACCCCCTATTCTCCGCTGCCCGCCGCGCGTTTCGCGCCATTTTTCCGGCACACGGGAACCGACTGGACGGAAGCGCTATTTTGTTTTGAGCAATAAGCGTCAGTGCGTTTCGGACATCAGCGCGCGACCGCGATTTTGGCCGCAGCGCCCATCGAGGCGACGAACATGACTACGGTGCTTGATCGGCGGATTTGGCTTGGCCTCCCGGTTTTGGCTGCAATCGGCATTGCCGGATGGCTTTTTATGCCGAGCTTCGCACGAACGTCACAG
>CALRZK010000497.1:0-3780 GCA_943372615.1 Bradyrhizobium ivorense
ATGCGGGCCTGCAGTGTCGATCTCGACAAGCTGCGCGGCAGTCTCGTCAATTATCTCGAAACCGAATTCGAAAACCTGGTGACGGATGGCAGCGACGACGCCAAGCCGACTGCCGGTTTCCAGCGCGTGATCCAGCGCGCCGTCATTCATGTGCAGTCGTCCGGTCGCGAGGAAGTGACCGGCGCCAATGTGCTGATCGCGATCTTTGCCGAGCGCGAAAGCCATGCTGCGTATTTCCTGCAGGAGCAGGACATGACGCGCTACGATGCGGTGAATTACATCAGCCACGGCATTGCGAAGCGTCCCGGTGTCTCCGAAGCGCGGCCGGTGCGCGGCGTCGATGAAGAGACCGAGACCAAGGGCGGCGACGAGTCCAAGAAGAAGGGCGAGGCGCTCGAGACCTATTGCGTCAATCTCAACAAGAAGGCCAAGGACGGCAAGATCGATCCGGTCATCGGACGTACGTCCGAGATTAACCGCGCGATCCAGGTGCTGTGCCGTCGCCAGAAGAACAATCCGCTGTTCGTCGGCGAAGCCGGCGTCGGCAAGACGGCGATTGCCGAAGGTTTGGCCAAGCGCATCGTCGACAGCGATGTCCCGGAAGTGCTGGAAGCAGCCACCGTGTTCTCGCTGGACATGGGCACGCTGCTGGCGGGCACGCGCTATCGCGGCGATTTCGAGGAGCGCCTCAAGCAGGTGCTCAAGGAACTCGAGTCGCATCCGAACGCGATCCTGTTCATCGACGAAATCCACACGGTGATCGGCGCCGGCGCCACCTCGGGCGGCGCGATGGATGCATCCAATCTGCTGAAGCCGGCGCTGGCATCGGGCGGCATCCGCTGCATGGGCTCGACCACCTACAAGGAATATCGCCAGCACTTCGAGAAGGACCGCGCGCTGGTGCGGCGCTTCCAGAAGATCGACGTCAATGAGCCGACGGTCGATGATGCGATCCTGATCCTGAAGGGGCTGAAGCCTTACTTCGAGGACTATCACAAGCTGAAATATACGAACGAAGCCATCGAGGCTGCGGTGCAGCTGTCGTCGCGCTACATCCATGACCGCAAGCTGCCGGACAAGGCGATCGACGTGATCGACGAATCCGGTGCGGCGCAGATGCTGGTGACCGAGAGCAAGCGCAAGAAGACGATCGGCATCAAGGAGATCGAAACCACCATCGCCACCATGGCGCGCATCCCGCCCAAGACCGTGTCGAAGGACGATGCTGAGACGCTAAAGCATCTCGAAGCGACCTTGAAGCGCGTGGTGTTCGGTCAGGACAAGGCCATCGAGGCGCTGACGGCATCGATCAAGCTGGCGCGTGCCGGCCTGCGCGAGCCGGAGAAGCCGATCGGCTCCTATCTGTTCTCGGGCCCGACCGGCGTCGGCAAGACCGAAGTGGCGAAGCAGCTCGCATCGTCGCTGGGCGTCGAGCTGATCCGTTTCGACATGTCCGAATATATGGAGCGGCACACGGTGTCGCGCCTGATCGGCGCGCCTCCCGGCTATGTCGGCTTCGATCAGGGCGGCTTGCTCACCGATGGCGTGGACCAGCATCCGCATTGCGTGGTGCTGCTCGACGAAATCGAGAAAGCCCATCCGGA
Organism: Bradyrhizobium ivorense; assembly: GCA_943372615.1. Taxonomy (GTDB): domain Bacteria; phylum Pseudomonadota; class Alphaproteobacteria; order Rhizobiales; family Xanthobacteraceae; genus Tardiphaga; species Tardiphaga ivorense_A. The sequence goes on from CALRZK010000497.1 coordinate 1,605, forward strand.
TCTCTACAACGTGCTGCTGCAGGTGATGGATCACGGCCGGCTCACCGATCACAACGGCAAGCAGGTCAATTTCCGCAACGTCATCCTGATCATGACGACCAATGCCGGTGCGGCGGATCTCGCCCGTCAGGCCTTCGGCTTCACCCGCAGCAAGCGGGAAGGCGACGACCATGAGGCGATCAACCGTCAGTTCGCGCCGGAATTCCGCAACCGCCTCGACGCTATCGTGTCGTTCGGTCATCTGAATTCCGACGTCATCGGCATGGTGGTGGAGAAGTTCGTGCTGCAGCTGGAAGCCCAGCTGGCAGACCGTGACGTCACCATCGAACTGTCCGAGCCTGCCAAGGCCTGGTTGATCCAGCACGGCTATGACGAGCAGATGGGCGCGCGCCCGATGGGCCGCGTGATCCAGGAGCACATCAAGAAGCCGCTCGCGGAAGAGCTGCTGTTCGGCGAACTCAAGAACGGCGGCCATGTCCGCGTCGTCCTGAAGAAGGGCGAGGAGGTTCTCGGTGTCGAGCAGGAAAGCATCGGCTTCGAATTCGTCGATGGCCCGGTGACGCCGAAGCCCGAGAAGCTGCCGTCCAAGCGCGGCGCCGCGAAGAAGTCGAAGCCCGGCAAGGGTTCGGGGTCTTCAAAGGGGCTCGTGAAGGCGTAAGGTTCTTGCGCAGGTGAAATGAAAAAGGCCGGTGAGCGATCACCGGCCTCTTTTGTTTGTCCATCCGGACGACGTTGCTTCTGCGATCAGGCGCAGCTGATTGTCCGGGATACGATCGTGGATTGCTCCCATCGATCGGGAAGGTGCTTAATGGCATCGCTGATTGCTGTCTTCATGTTCTCGTTCAGGCGCCATGGTTCGCTGATATCGTCGAAGTAAGCTAGAGCCTTTAGGGTTGCGATCGACGGAACAGCGGTACCGAAAAGCGCCTCCTTTGCCGCGAGGCCGCCTGCAAGGCTTTGGCCGTGCATCAGCATGCAGGCGATGTCCTGATAGTCCTTACCTTCCGCCCGGTCGTGGATGACCTTGAGTTTGTGAGCGAACAGGTCATGCATCGATGCGACGCAGGCGACATCGTCATTCGTTCTGTTCGGCTTGGACACGCAGCCGGTCTTTATTGAACCGAAGAATGAAATCTTGATCGGCACGCTTCGCTTCAAGCTGACAGTCAGCGTGTTGCGATCGGTCTGCAGGATATCGGCGCCGGCGAGCCAAGAGATTTCGTTCAAAAGCCTTTGTTGCTCGGATTCGTCGAGTGCCGCATCAGTGAAAAAGTCGAAATCGATCGACACGCGATGGCCAAGGTGGAGAGCGATGGCTGTCCCGCCATAAAGCACGAAATGAGAAGGCAATTCGCGGAGCTGCGGCCAGAGTTCTCGCTGAGCCTGAGGGAGAACGTCGAGCTTTGGCGTCATCGTCGTTTAACCGAACCTACGCCGTGATTTCGGCACCTTGCCTTCGCGTCCAAGGCGGTGATGCCAGAATGCGAGAGATTTATTTGAGATAGCGCCAACCGGGGGCGCGTTGAGAAGGTCCAGAAACGGATCGGCGCCAATTGTGTCGAGCAGTGCGACGGCGTCCTCCCAAGTCCCCAACTCCATGACGTTGGCGACGAGCTTATCGATGTTTTCGGAGACGGTGATCTCGGGCGAGGTCCACCACACGTATTTTGCAGCGAGCTCCAGCAGGCGCTTGTTCTCGATGGCGTGTTTCACGGTCAATCCCTCGACGAGAAATTTACCATTGGCTGCCGCACCGGTCAAACGTGCTGGGCCTCCAGGGAGGTAGGAAGACCGGAAAAGCTATTTCCCCAGCAGTCGCTGGATCTCCATCTGCAATTCGCGCTTCTTCGCTTCGCTCTTGCGCACGCGGGCGTCGAGGGATGCGTCATCGCTGCGGGCGTCGTTGAACGACACGCCGACCACATTGCCTTTGGTCCAGACGATGTCGGCCGTCACCGGGCGGCCGTCGCGTTCGATGGTCAGCGACATTTGGTCCTTGATCGGACGATGGCCGAGCGGGAATTCGACGCGTGCGCCGTCGCCGGACATGTCGCGCACGACACATTCCTTGGCCTTCTGGTCCTTTGACGCTGTGGCGCCCAAAGTCACCTTGTCGCGCGGCTGTTTGCGACGGTCGTCCATGTCCTGAAATCCCCGTGTCTGACGGGCGGGACTG
>CALRZK010000498.1:0-3777 GCA_943372615.1 Bradyrhizobium ivorense
GCGCAAACGGCCAAGATACAAAGAAGCGTGCCGCTATGACGACACACAGCGTGACAACTGTGACGGCAGTACCACGTATATAAGCTCCAATCCCAAGAGCCAGGGCGACCACGAGCGCCAATATGCGTCCATCAATCAAATGCGCGTTCGGCAGGATCCATAGATTCGCAGCCAGGGCGACAAGCGACAGCAGGATCACAACACGCACTGCGATCTTCGACGCGATCGCGCCAAGCAGAAACGGCACGCAAAAGTAGGTTGTGGTCAGGAAGAAGGTCATTCGCAACCCTTCCCGCATGGTAAAGTTTGACCAGCCGGCCGCATCGACAGCGAACAACGCGGCATATAGCAGGACGACCGACGACAGCCAGACGATGTCACGCGGCTCAAATCTGACCCTGCTGACTGCGGCCATGATCAGCGCAGCGACTGTCGCCAGCCAGATTCCAAAATGAATCGTCACCCAAGCGCCGTTCTTGAGCAGGGCAAAGGGCGATTCCCAGCTCGGATTGTTCTTCAGTTCGATCCGTCCAACGGCGATTTGTTCCACCAGGAAGAAGAAGCGACTACCCCAGATGACCTTGTTGAGCGTCCCGAAAATGAGTTGGGCAATCGCCGCTCCGAAGACGATAGCAGCGATCAAAAGCAACATTCCGCGCCGGGTCCGCGCCTGCGGCATGCAATACCAGAGGTAAGCCAGAACTGGCATCGCCAGTATGACCGCACCGAAGTGAACGAACAGCATGCAGGCAAAGGCAAAGCCTGCCAGCGCCAATTTCGCAAGGCGACCGCTCCCGCCAAGTCCGGCCCAGGTGATCGCGGCCATGCCCATGGTGAAATATGCGATCACGCCGATATCGACGTAATTCCACCCATAGCCGCGAACGAAGAAAATATCCGTTGCAAACAGCGCGGTAACCAACGCGGCTTTCTGACGGTCGAAATTTGCGGAGACCAGATAGTAGAAACTCGCGGTCGTCACGGCATAGCTGACATAGCCGAGAATGAACTTCGCCCAAGGTTCCGAGAAGACCGAAAAGATGAGATAGCCAGGAATCAGATATGGCAGACGTGTCTGATAGTAGTTCCCGATCAGCGCCTCGACATTGCGATACTCGCCGAGCCCCATGAAGTGCCCGTAGTAGAACCACGTATCGATATCACCGACACGATTGCCGAAGACGTCCGGATTTGTGAAGAACACGACAATCGGGCAAAGCGCGAAGAACGCCTGCGTCTGAAAGGAAGCGCTGAAAATGCTCGCCGGCGGCAATGAAGAATATCGGACTGTCGTCATTCGATTCTCACGCTCGGGCCTGCTGGAACGGCAGCTGAAACCGCCCGGTTAAAATCTCAAGCTTGATGTCTCCGAGCGCCCCCGGCTCCGACCTCAACGCTGCTTTGTCGCCACCACGCTTAGAAACGAGTAGCTGATCCAGGACAGGTCTTCGTCCACATGCGTCGAGAGAGTGACAGTTTCCGGAAACAAAGATCTGTAGTGATCTTGGGTTCGGACATAGCGGCCTCTATCCCAGTCCAACAGCTTCTTCCGCAGAAAGCTCTGTCCCGGCACGTAACATCCATCGAGCGTAAAAATGCGGCCGCCATCGTTGAGCGCTGACACCGAGGCTGCGAGAAGGCGGCGCGCTTCATCGTCGGTCAGATGATGGAGAAGACCGTTCATCATGATGATATCGACAGGCGCGACCTCGGCAGCCATTGCCTCATCAAATATCCGGCATCGATATTGATCATGGGGCTGCTGCGTCGCCTGCGCGCGGGCGATGTAGCGTTCATCGGTGTCAAATCCGAAATAGCGACAGGACGACGGCAGGAAACTTCTGAGATAGCCCGGACCGCATCCGACATCGACGATCCGCGCTTCTTCCTCGATCGGCAAATACCGCTGAATGGTCTTCAGCCGGGCGCCGAAAAAGCCTCCGGATTGCTGAAACGCCTGATAAATTTGAGGCACGGCGAGAATGTTGCGCAGATCGGGCACGTGGAGATCCTCAGGCTAGCAAGCCGTTTTTATGTGGAAAGACCCAGTAATTCAGCAAAGCGAATGTCAGCACCGGAGCGACCGCGATGCCCAAACCGATGACCGCATAAGTCGGCCATTCCAGCGTCGTCGAAGCGACATATGAGAGGCCGGAAATCACTGACATCACCGCGGCTTGTGCGATCAAGTACTTTGCCAGCTGCCACGTCCATGTGCCACCGGCAAGGAATGTGAAATTGCGGTGCAGGACGAAGCCCACAGCTACGCCAGCGAGATAGCCGACGATCGAGGCCGCATAGCTCGGAAAGTGCAGAAAATGCAGTACCAGGAGAAATGCGACGGCATAGACGGTGCCGTTCAAGAGGCCCGACAGCCCAAACCGCATCAACAGCGGTCCGAGATCGGCTCGGCTTGCACTGCTCCCCATCGGCATCAAACGCGCCCCATGGAAAAATACTGCGCTCCAAACGGCAGACGCCCGAAAGCCTGATCAAGCACCCGTGTCATCTTGTTGAAGGATGGGACGGTCAGGATGAAGCGCGAACGTACGTCCTGAAAGCCTCCATCGGCCAACAGCCTCTCAGCCTCATTGCTCTTCAGCAAGATTGCGTCCTTATCGAAGACGCAACGATTGACGACCCGCATGGTCAAGGGATTGATCGGATTATGTTCGAAGATCACCATGATCCCGTTTGGACGCAACACCCGCCGTGCTTCCTCGATCAACCGGCTTCGCCCGTTCAGGGGCACGTGATGGAAGACGCAGACTGCGAAGACGACGTCGAATGAAGCCGCTTCGAACGGGATTGTCGCTCCATCGAAATCGCAATAGCTGACATCCGAATTGCGGGATTTGGCAATCTTGATGCTTTCGCTGGACACATCGATGCCGGAAAGCGAACGAAGCGACGAACGTAGCAGCGCGTGGTAACTCCCAATTCCGCAGCCGAGGTCGAGCACATCGACCTCGGTAAGGTTGAATGCGACCTGCAGAATATCTTTCAGATACTCGGCCTTCACGCGCGTAAAATAGTCGACATCGAATCCCGAAAACGCCAGCGACTCATTCACAAGCGACTTGTAGTCCTTGCTATAGGGATCGAATTCGGGCGCGCTCATCGTGACATCCTAGGCCCAGCTCTTCCATGGCGGATTATCCGCCCACAATTGTTCAAGTTCGCGCTTGTCGCGCAACGTGTCCATCGGCTTCCAGAATCCTGAGTGGCGATGGGCGAACAACTGACCATCCTTCGCCAGGCGCTCCAACGGCGCGCGCTCCCAGATCGTCGTTTCATCCTCGACATAGTCGAGCGCCTGAGGCTCCAGCACGAAGAAGCCCCCATTGATCCAACCCATTTCCGCATGTGGTTTCTCAAGGAACTCGTCGACCCCGCCCCCGTCATTGATATCGAGAATACCGAAACGGCCGGGACTGGGCACAGCCGTAATGGTAGCAAGCTTTCCATGTTCCCTATGTGCTGCAATCAATGCACCGATATCGATGTCGGAAACTCCGTCGCCATAGGTGACGCAGAATGGCCCGCCCTCGACGAGGTGTCGAATCTTCTGGAGTCGCCCGCCTGTCATCGTGTTGAGGCCGGTATCGATCACAGTGACCTTCCACCGCTCCGCCGCCGCCGAGGAGAGATACCGGATTTCTCCGGTGAAAGTATCCACTTCGATATCGTTTTCCTCAAGCCGGTAATTCGCGAAGTAACGTTTGATCATCGAGGCTTTGTAGCCGCCACAGATGATGAAATCACGAATCCCTGCTG
>CALRZK010000499.1:0-3776 GCA_943372615.1 Bradyrhizobium ivorense
TATTAAAAAGGATGCCTCCAAGGGCATTACGCTCGAGCGCATCGTCGAACTCACGCTGAAGCATTCGATCTGGTTGCTGATCGCCTGGTGGACCGGTGGCGCATGGGTACTCTATTTTAACGACGCGCCGACGCTGGTGAAGGAGCTCGTCACCTTCCAGGCGCCGATGCTTGCCTATATCTGGATCGGTATCCTCACCGCGACGACCTATGTGCTCGCCGGCTGTATGCGCGAGCAGGTCTGTCTCTATATGTGTCCGTGGCCGCGCATTCAGGCGGCGCTGACCGACGAATGGGCGCTCAACGTCACCTATCGTCATGACCGCGGTGAGCAGCGTGTGTCGCTGAAGAAATCCGTTGAATTGCGGGCGGCAGGCAAGCCGGCGGGTGACTGCATCGACTGCCACCAATGCGTCAATGTCTGCCCCGTCGGCATCGATATCCGCAACGGGCTGCAGATGGACTGCATCCAATGCGGGCTGTGCATCGATGCCTGCGACGGCGTGATGCAGAAGATCGGCCGTCCGACGCGTCTGATCGCCTATGACACCGATATCAATATTGCGCGCCGGCAGGCCGGCGAGACGAACATCTATAAGCTCGTCCGTCCGCGCACGATCGCTTATGCCGTGATAATCGCCTTGGTTGGCGGTGCGATGCTCTATGCGCTCGCAACACGCTCGATGCTGGACATCAATGTCCTGCACGATCGCAATCCGATCTCGGTGCGTCTCGCGGATGGCTCGGTTCGCAATGCCTATACGGTTCGCCTGCTCAACAAGCGGGACGATCGTGCGGTGGCGCTGGACGTCGAAGGCTTGACCCAGGCGACGGTGCATGTGGTCGGGCAGGACACCGCGGCTTCCGGCCGGCCACAGATCGTTGTCGGTCGCGATCGCACCACCGAATTGCGCGTGCTGGTGACGGCACCGACATCGGCGGCCAGATCGACGCCGCTGACCATGCGCGTCACCGACGTCGCGAGCGGCGAGACTGCTGCTGCCGTCGATAATTTCGTTATGCCGTGAAGGAAACTGTCATGAGTGACGCTGCCACAACGACTGCACCGGGACGTCCGATCACAGGTCGCTTCGTCCTGATCTGTCTCATCGTTTTCTTCGGCCTGATCATCGCCATCAATGTCGTGATGATGAAACTGGCCATTGAGACGCTGCCCGGCACCGATGTGGACAGCCCCTATGCGGCCAGCCTCGCTTACGGCAATGAAATCGAAGCCGCGCGTGCGCAGGCGACCCGTGGCTGGGCCGTGGTCGCGCATGTGGCGCGGGACGAGGATGGCGGCGCGTCGGTTCGTATCGAAGCGAAAGACCGCGAGGGCAAGCCGCTGACGGATGTCGTGTTCACCAGCCGGCTGGAGCGTCCGGCCGATCGTCGTCTCGATCGGGCGGTCGAACTGGCTGCCATCGGTGGCGCCGTCTATCGCGGGCGGGTCGCGCAGCTTGCGCCGGGGCAGTGGAGTCTGGTGCTGGAAGGCGACCGGAACGGCGAACGCGTCTTCCTGTCGCGCAACCGCGTCATCCTGAAATAGGAGGCGTCATGCAGTCTCTCGTCTATCTCATCCCGCTGGCGCTCGCGCTCGGAGGCCTTGGCCTTTGGGGCTTCCTGTGGTCGTTGAAATCCGGGCAGTATGACGATCTGGAAGGTGCGGGTTGGCGCGCCATTCTCGATGACGACGAGACGCCGCCGCCGCCGCGTAGGACTTCGTAAGATGGGTTGAGCACAGCGAAAACCCATCCTACGCGTTCGCGCGCGTCTTGGTTGTATCGCGTGTGCGCTGCGGCAGCCCGCCGCTGCGCGCATGCGTCCGGGAATAGTTCTTGCAAACGATGCGTCGTCGCATGACGCTCCGTCATGTTGCGTGACTCGTTCTGGAAGAAGCGACCTGATGTATGATGTATGATGTGATCGTTGTCGGCGGCGGCTCAGCCGGTGCCGCCATTGCCGCCCGCCTCACCGAAAATCCCGCCACGCGGGTGCTGCTGCTCGAAGCCGGCCTCGACTGGCGTGCCGCGGAGGCGCCATGGGAGGTGACGACTGCCAATCCGATCCCGATCATTCATCAGCGCGAATTTCAGGAAAAGTGGCAGTGGCCAAATTTGCACTCGCGCCGTGTGGCCGGGCAGGACCAGCGCTTCTACTGGCGCGGCAAGGGCCTCGGTGGCTCCTCCATGATGAACGGCCAGATCGCTATTCGCGGCGTGGCCGACGCCTTCGACGAATGGGCCGATCTCGGCTGCACCGGCTGGTCGGCCAAGGAAGTCATGCCGCTGTTCTCGGTAATCGAGGACGATGAGGAACGCGGCGACGAGCCCGGCCATGGCCGCGGCGGTCCGCTGCCAGTCTATCGCGCGCCGCCGGAGACATGGGGGCCGATCGACAAGGGCCTGCGCGATGCCGCGCTGGCTTCAGGCTACAAGTGGTGTGACGACGTCAATGGGCCGGATGGCGAGGGCGTTGCCTGTTATCCCATCAACAGCCGTAATCTGCGCCGCATTTCCACCAATGAAGGATATCTTGAGCCCGCCCGCGGCCGCAGCAATCTCGAAATTCGCGGCCATGCGCTGGTCGATCGCGTCATCATCACCGATGGTCGTGCCACCGGCGTCGTCGTCCATATCGACAGGCAGGGCACGCAGGAGATTTCGGCACGCGAGATCGTACTGTGCGGTGGCGCCATTCACAGCCCGGCGATCCTGATGCGCTCGGGCATCGGCCCCGCGGCCGATCTGCAGGCGATGGGCATCGCCGTCGAGCGCGACCTGCCTGTCGGCCAGCATTTCTTCGATCACCCGCTGTTTCGTCCGCTGATCAAAATGCGCGACGATGTCGCGCCGAAGGATCGCGACACCCGTCACACCAATTGTTGCGTGACTTATTCATCTGGCCTCGACGACGGTCGCCGCGACATGATCTTCATCGCCTTCAACCATCGCGGCATCGGCAATCCCGGCGCCGTCGCGGCGGGCCTCTACCGCGCTTATTCGCGTGGCACGCTGAAACTGGCGTCCCGTGATGCGTCCATCGATCCGATCGTGGAAGAGAACATGCTCGCCGACCCGCGCGACATGGCGCGCATGGTCGATGCGGTGAAGCGGCTGGCCGTCATCACCGCGAAGCCCGCGCTGGCCGATATCGCCGAATGGATCGGCCTGTCCGAAGGCGGCCTGACGATGCAGCAGGCCGCAGCGCTACCGACCGCCGAAATCGAAGCGATGCTGCGCCGTGAAACGGGCGACATCCAGCATGCCGCCGGCACCTGCCGCATGACGGGCTTCGATCGCCATGACGGTGTCGTCAATCCCGACGGCACAGTGAAGGGCATCAAGGGGCTACGGGTCGCCGATGCCTCGATCATGCCGGCGGATTGCCGCGCCAATACGCACTTCACCACGGTGGTGATCGGCGAAAAGATTGCGCGCATCATGCGTGCAGAGACCAAATAAACAAGACCAAGTGAAAGAGCCTATGTCGTCCAATTCTGAAGCACTGATCGTCGAATGGCTGGCCTCGCAGAAAGAAGGAATGATCGATCTGCTCCGCGACGTCGTGAACATCGACTCCGGCTCCTATGACAAGGCCGGCGTCGATGCGGTTGGCGAGCGTTTCCAGCAGCATTTTGCCGAGCACGGGATCGAGACCTGGCGCGAGCCGCATGATGTCTATGGCGATGCCGTGCATGCGCTGGTGGACAGGCCCGGCAGCAATGAGAAGCCGGTCCTGCTGCTCGGTCATCGCGACACGGTGTTTCCCAAGGGC
>CALRZK010000500.1:0-3771 GCA_943372615.1 Bradyrhizobium ivorense
TCAAGACGCCGGAGTTGGCGCCGGTGATCGCGGTGCAGAGCAAGCCGATCGTATTCTGGTCCTATACGCTGCCGTCGAGTTTTGCGCGCACCGGTCTGGCGGAATCTGGTGTCGTCGTTTTGTCCGGCCTCACGCATGTGAGCGTGGCCTTGCGCAGGCTGGTCGATCATGCGCGCTTCAAGCCCGTGGCGGTGATGGCGAAAGCCGCGCAAGCGCCCGTCGATCTTGCCAAGCACCTCACGGCGCCGACCTTGTCGGAGCACGACAGCAAGACGCTGCTGCAGGTCGCGGGTGTTGCCTTGCCGAACGAGATTCTTGTTGCTGAGAAGTCCCTGCTCGATGCGGCTATCGCGAAGATTGGCTTCCCGCTGGTGATGAAGATCCAGTCGCGCGATATCCCGCACAAGAGCGAGGTCGGCGGCGTCAAGGTCAATATCACGGGCAAAGAGGAAGCGGCCGCTGCCTATGATGCGCTGATCGCGAGCGCGCAGACGCATCGGCCGCAGGCTTCGCTCCAAGGCGTTCTGGTTTCGCCAATGGCCAGCAAGGGCGTCGAGATCATTGTCGGCACACTGCTCGACAAGACCTTCGGGCCGATGGTGATGGTCGGGCTCGGCGGCGTGACGACGGAGCTGTTCAAGGATGTCGTCTATCGGCCCGCACCGGTGAGTGCGCAGGAGGCGGGTGAGATGCTGAGTGCGCTGAAGGGCGCGCCGCTGCTCGATGGATTTCGTGGAGCCGCGAAAGCGGATGTGCCGGCCGCATCGGGACTGATTGCGCAAGTCTCGCAATTGGCTGCGCAGCTCGAAAGCGAGGTGGCGGAGATCGAGCTCAACCCGGTGCTGGTGCATCCGGTGGGTGAGGGCGTGACGATCGTGGATGCGCTGGTGGTGCGGCGATGACATAAAAATGGCCGGAGTTTCCTCCGGCCATTTCAGTGTGAGGTTTGCAGAACAAACCCCGCGGGGACTTAGCGCCCCTTGAAATTCGGTACCCGGCGCTCGGATGTGGCCGCAACGCCTTCCTTGAAATCTTCGGTCTTGCGCAGACGGGTCTGCTCGGCGAGTTCGTGTTCGGTGGCCTTGGCGACGCGGTCGGCGAGGCCGTTGCGCATGGTGGCGCGGGTCGAGAGCAGGCCGAGCGGCGAGTTCTCGGCGATCTCTTCGGCCAGCTTGATGGCGGCGTCGCGGACCTGTTCCTGGGGCACCAGCACATTCGCGAGGCCCATTTTCAGCGCTTCTTCGCCGCCGACACGGCGCGAGGTGTAGAACATCAGTTCGGCATTATTCTTGCCAATAAGCTCGGTCAGCGACACCGTGAGGCCGAAACCCGGATGGAAGCCGAGGCGGGTGAAATTCGCGGCGAAGCGCGTCTCCGGGCAGGCAACGCGGAAGTCAGCCGAGACTGCGAGGCCGAGGCCGCCACCGATGGCAGCGCCCTGCACAGCAGCGACGATTGGCTTCTTGGCGCGGAAGATGCGCACGGCTTCCATATAGAGATGGCCGATGGAGCCGAGATTATCGGCGGGGTCGCCGCCCTTCTTACCCTCGGCTTCGGCCACCGTTTCCTTGCGGTTCGGATCGCTGAAATCAGCGCCTGCGCAGAACGCCTTGCCCTGCGCACACAGCACGGTGGCGCGCAGCTCCGGATTGGCGTCGATCTCGTCGAGCGCATTCGCGATCTGCTGGATCAGCAGGATGTCGAAGAAGTTCAGCGGCGGCTTGCGGATCTCGATGATCGCGATGTGGCCACGGTTCTCGACGGCGATGTCTTTGTAGGTGGTCATGATGTCCTCAATTCAATCGATGTGATCAGCGCAGCCCCAAGCCGCGCGCGATGATGCCGCGCAGCACTTCGGTGGTGCCGCCCTGGATGGTGAGTTTCGGTGCCGTCTTAATGGCGAAGTCGAGCATCTCGTCGAGCGTGGCGTGGTTCGATGCATTGTCGTCAACGAAAGCGGCGAGGTCGCGGACGCGATGCGGGAGCTGCTGCTCCCAGACCGTGCCGATATCCTTCACGATGGAGGCTTCCACCACCGGCTCCTTGCCGGCCTGCAGCATGCCCGCCACCGACACCGACATGCGGCGCATGGTGTGGAGCTGCGCGACCAGCCGGCCGATGCCTTCGGCGCTGCGCGTATCCGGCTCCGGCCCGACAGCGCGGACCAGCTCGGTCAGCGTGTAATAGGTCTCGAGGAAACGCTCGGGACCAGAGCGCTCGTATGCGAGTTCGGAGGTGGCCTGTTTCCAGGCGCCGTCGATCTCGCCGAGCATATGGTCGTCGGGAATGAACGCGTCGGTGAAGACGACTTCGTTGAATTCCTGCTGGCCGGTGATCTGGTCGATCGGGTTCACCTTGATGCCCGGGGTCTTCATATTGACCAGGAACTGGGTGAGGCCGTGGCGGCGATTTTCCTTGGTCGGCGGCGAGGTGCGGAAGATCGCGATCATGTAGTCGGCGATATGCGCCGAGGTCGTCCAGATCTTGCTGCCATTGATCAGGAAGCCACCGTCGGTTTTGGTGGCCTTGGTTTTGGCGGCAAACAGGTCTGAGCCGGAATTCGGCTCGCTCATGCCGATGGAGAAACAGATCTCGCCGCGGCAGATGCGCGGCAGGATGTCCATCTTGATGTGTTCGGGCGCGTATTTCAGCAGCACAGGGCCGCTTTGTCGGTCGGCGACGAAAAAGCGGCGCACCGGTGCGTTGGCCACGCGCATTTCCTCGGTGACGACATAGCGCTCGAGGAACGAGCGTTCGTGGCCACCGTATTTCTTGGGCCAGGTCATGCCGAGCCAACCCTTCTCGCCGACGCGGCGGGAGAATTCACGGTTGTCGGCGTCTTCCTGCACCGGGCGGTGTGGATCAAAAGTGCCGGCGGCGATTTCATCGGCGAGGAAGGCGCGGACTTCCTTGCGGAGTTGCTCGCATTCGGGCGGCAGGCGGATCGGATCGAAACGAAGGGCTGCGGTCATGATGTTTTTCCTTCGTTAGCGCGATGCGACCAGCGGCCACAATTCATCGGCGCCGCGCTTGGCGACGAGTTTGCCGAGTTCGACAGCCCAATAGCTTTCGCTGCCGAAATCGTCGCGCCAGGCGAGGGCGCGGAGTGTGTAGCGATGCAGGATGTGCTCCTGGGTGAAACCGATGGCGCCATGCACCTGATGGGCGATGGCGGCGCCTTTCTCTGCGGCTTCCGAGCAGCGGATTTTTGCGGCGGCGGCTTCGAGGAAAAGCGCGTCGTCAATCGGTGCGCCGTGCGAGAACGCATCGGCAGCGGAGCTGGCAGCAGCGAGGGCTGCGGAAGTCTCGCCCGCGAGTTTTGCGAGATTGTGTTGCACCGCCTGGAATTTCGAGATCTTCTTTTCGAAGGCGACGCGTTCGCCGGAATATTGCACGCTAATGCTGAGCATGCTCTCCAGCGCGCCGGCGATCTGCAGGCTGCGTGCGAGTGCGCCCATCAGCAGCAGGGCTTTTTCATCGATCCCGGCCGGCGCTTTCGCGATCGAGACGGGCTTCACATTGTCGAAATGCACAGTGTCGGAATGATCGCCGGCAAGGCTGAGGCCCGCGTCGAGCTTGGTGTTGCTGGCATCGACCAGCGCGATGGAGCCGCCCGCGATAACGGCGATGTGGTTCGCCTCCTTGGCGAAGGGAATGCCGCGGGCGCGGCCCGAGATGGTGCCGTCAGTATTGAGCGTAAGGCGATCGCGCGGCGAGGCCGGCGCGACGGTCATCATGCCTTCGGGCGACTTGATCTTGCCCTGGGCGAGC
>CALRZK010000501.1:0-3769 GCA_943372615.1 Bradyrhizobium ivorense
CCGGTGAAGCAGGATCGCTACGCCGCCGTCGGCGTCGTGAAGAAGAAGGTCATGGATCACTACTTCCCGGAAGGGAAGGAGCCCGCTTACGACAAGCTGCGCGTTGCCGGCGTGTTCAAGGAGCTGGAATCCAAGATCGTGCGCTGGAACGTGCTCGACACCGGCAAGCGCATCGACGGTCGCGACAACAAGACCGTTCGCAGCATCCTGTCGGAAGTCGGTGTGCTGCCGCGCGCCCACGGTTCGGCGCTGTTCACCCGCGGTGAAACCCAGGCCGTGGTCGTCACCACGCTCGGCACCGGTGAAGACGAGCAGTATATCGACTCGCTGGCTGGAACGTACAAAGAGACGTTCCTGCTGCACTACAACTTCCCTCCCTACTCGGTCGGTGAGACCGGTCGTCTGGGCGGCACCAAGCGTCGCGAAATCGGCCACGGCAAGCTCGCCTGGCGCGCGATCCGTCCGGTGCTGCCGGGTCACCACGAATTCCCCTACACCATCCGCGTGGTGTCGGAGATCACCGAGTCGAACGGTTCGTCCTCGATGGCCTCGGTCTGCGGCGCGTCGCTCGCGCTGATGGATGCCGGCGTGCCGTTGAAGCGTCCGACGGCGGGTATCGCCATGGGCCTGATCCTCGAAGGGTCGCGCTACGCGGTTCTGTCGGACATCCTGGGTGATGAAGATCACCTCGGCGACATGGACTTCAAGGTGGCCGGTACCGAAGTCGGCATCACCTCGCTGCAGATGGACATCAAGATCGCCGGTATCACCGAGGAGATCATGAAGGTCGCTCTCGGCCAGGCGAAGGACGGTCGTATCCACATCCTCGGCGAAATGGCGAAGGCACTCACCAATGCCCGCGCCGAGCTCGGCGAATATGCGCCGCGCATCGAGACCTTCAAGATCGCCACCGACAAGATCCGTGAAGTGATCGGCACCGGCGGCAAGGTGATCCGCGAGATCGTCGAAAAGACCGGCGCCAAGGTCAACATCGAAGACGACGGCACCGTGAAGGTGGCTTCGTCGGACGGTGAAGCCATGAAGGCCGCCATCAAGTGGATCAAGTCGATCGCTTCCGATCCGGAAGTCGGCCAGATCTACGAAGGCACCGTTGTCAAGGTGATGGAGTTCGGCGCATTCGTGAACTTCTTTGGCGCCAAGGACGGTCTCGTGCATATCAGCCAGCTCGCCGCCGGCCGCGTGCAGAAGACCTCGGACGTCATCAAGGAAGGCGACAAGGTCAAGGTCAAGCTGCTCGGCTTCGACGATCGCGGCAAGACGCGTCTGTCGATGAAGGTTGTCGACCAGGAGACTGGCGAAGACCTCGAAGGCAAGCAGAAGGCCGAAGGCGAAGCAGCTCCGGCTTCTGAGTAAGCTCGGTTCGAGTGAATAAGAAAAGGGCGGCCGCGAGGCCGCCCTTTTTGTTTTGTGATGTGTAGCGCGGAAGCCGATGGTCTCCCTCCCCGGAGCGAAGCGAATGGGGAGGGTGGCGCGTAGCGCCGGGTGGGGTCTCTCAACACGGCAGGACGGAGTTTGGGGAAGCACCCCACCCGTCCTTCGCTACGCTCAGGCCACCCTCCCCACTGCGCAGCTTCGCTGCTTGGGGGAGGGACAGGAGCTGTGCGCTACTTCACGCTCCCCAATCCCAGCGCATCCACCATCACCCGAAACACTTCCGTATTATCCATCTGCCCCTTCACGCGGTCGCTGCCCGGGCCCGTCGCCGTGAGAATAACGTCCTCACCCGAATGCACACTCGCATTCATCATCGCCGGCAGATTACCCAGCCGCAGCATCGCGCCGGGCGCGTTCTTGTATTTCTCGTTCGCCGTGAACGTATTCGGCGCCTCGCCCTTCTGCGTCGGCTCGAACGGCCCATCCAGCTTCGGCCGCAGCGTCTCGTAGTGATCGGGCAGGCTGGCCGACATGATCGCCAGCCGCCGGCTCACATCGACGCGTGACGGATAACCCTCCGCATCCGGCGCCGGATAATTCGGGAATCCGGCTTTGTCATAGACGCCAATTCGTTCGCGCAGCGGCAGGTTGGTCTCGACGCTCATGTCGTCATTGACGGTGCCGACGAGGCTGTTCGGATGGCTGTGATCCGACACGACGAGGATCAGCGTATCCTCGCCTCGTTTGGCCGCCCATTCCTTGGCGAGCTTCACCGCATTGTCGAGCATGATCACGTCATAGACCGCGCGGTCCATGTCGAGCAGATGCGCATATTTGTCGATCATGCCGGACTCCACCAGCAGCATGAATCCCTTGTCGTTGCGCGACAGCACGTTGAGGGCCGCCT
Organism: Bradyrhizobium ivorense; assembly: GCA_943372615.1. Lineage (GTDB taxonomy): Bacteria > Pseudomonadota > Alphaproteobacteria > Rhizobiales > Xanthobacteraceae > Tardiphaga > Tardiphaga ivorense_A. The sequence continues at coordinate 2,303 of CALRZK010000501.1, forward strand.
GCACCTGCTCGGTGAGATCCGGCTGCTCCGGATATTTCTTCACGCCGCCGCCCTTGAGGAATTTGCGGTCGAGCACGCCATCCATATTGCCAGGCGTGAACAGACCGAGCAGCTTCTTCGTGTCGCTCTTGTCAGCCTCAGCCTTCAGCTCACCGGCGGTCTTCACATAGGGATAGCCGGCGTCCTTGAACTTCGCGACGTAGTCGACATCGTCGCGACGCTTCGACGTCTCCGCCGCCTGCGGCAGGAAGTTCGCCGCGCCACCGCCTAGAATGACATCCGGTTTTGCCGCAAACATCTGCGCGACAATTTCGTCATAGGCCGCGCGGCGGCGCGTATGCGCGACCATCGAGGCCGGCGTCGCGTCCTGGATCTCGGTGTTGGTGACGATGCCGACCGCGAGATCGAGCTTGCGTTTCACCAGCGACGTGATGGTCTCGACTTTCGGGTCATCGAACACATCGCGCGTGCGGTCCGCATAGACGCCGAGTGCATTGGTCGCGCTCTTGTGGCCGGTCGTATAGGCACTCGCCGAATTCGCGCTATCCGTGATGATCGAATCCGTGCCGGCGGTCCCGACCAGCGCCATGCTGGGCATGTCGTCGATAGCGAGCTTGCCGCTGCTCTTGCCTTCCTTGATGCCCTTGGACAGGATTCGGGCAGCGACGCGGTGCGACAAAGACATGCCGTCGCCGACGAACAGGATGACGTTTTTCGCACGGCGGGCGCCAGTGTCGTAAACGTTCCAGGTGACCGACTTGGTGAGATTGCCCGCCGTGATGTCGATCCTGTACGCACCGGGCTTGTCGAGCACGACATCGCGCAGCACCAGCGCGGACTGATCCTTGCCGTCTTCGCGCTCGATATAGTCAGCGTTCTTGCCGAAGGCGGCTGCCTGGTCTGCGCCGTTGATGGTCACCTTTATATCGGCGGCGGCGATCTTCTCGGGAAGCTCGACCTTGAAGTCGAACTTGCTGCCTTTGAGGATCTCGGCGCGATCGAGCGGATAGATGGTCTGGGCGTGGGCGGTGGCGCTCATGAAAAACGCCGCGAAGGCGGCGAGTGAAATGGCTTTGGTCATGGCGATCATCCCTCAGTGGCTTTCTGTCGCAGGCTGGCACCATCAATAAAATGGCCGGATGTCACGTCAATGACATCCGGCCGGATTGTAGGGCCGTAGGATGGGTAGAGCGCAGGCGCGAAGCGACGGAGCGAAACCCATCACCTCACACGCCGGTGTTTGTGGTGATGGGTTTCGCTTCGCTCTACCCATCCTACAGACGCAGCTCAATCCTTGCCGAGCTTCGGGATCGTCGCGCCTTCGCCGGCGCTGATCAGGCCGGTCTTGGCGTAGATGTTCAGCTTGGCGCGGGTGTCGGTGATGTCGAGATTGCGCATGGTGAGCTGACCGATGCGATCGGCGGGCGTGAACGGCGCGTCCTCGACCTTTTCCATGCTCAGGCGCTC
>CALRZK010000502.1:0-3760 GCA_943372615.1 Bradyrhizobium ivorense
GATGACGCCATTCACAGTGACCGACAAGGAGTCACTCAAGGCTGCGATCATCACCGATCGCGAAAAGGGCTATTCGCTTGTGGATCGCGAGGCCGAGCCCGGTTTCCGCTCGATCTCGGTGCCTGTGAAGCGTTATGATGATGCCATCGTCGCAGCGATCAATATGGGCGCCCATGTGGATCGCGTATCCACCGGCGAAATGATCGACCGCTTCCTGCCGCTGCTGCGCGATGCAGCTGCGACGGTGAAGCCGCTGCTGCTCTGATCAACTGGGGAACGTCCATGCCACATCTCGTCATCGAATATTCCAGCGACGGCCATGGCGGACTGCTCGATGTCGTCAAGCTGATGGAAGCCGTGCACGACACCGCAGCCGACACCGGAGCAATGAAGGCCGCCGACATCAAAGTCCGCGCGACGGCGTTTTCAGATTATCTGGTGGCACGGGAAAAAGACGGGTTCTGCCATGTGTCGGTCTATCTGCTGGAAGGCCGCACCCATGCGCAGAAGATCATGGTGAGCGAGTCGCTGCGCGAGACCCTGGCGGCCATGCTGCCGGAGACCAAGAGCCTCAGCGTCGATATCCGCGACATGGACCCGATCGCCTATCGCAAGCGCCTCCACGACTGAGCAGCATTACGCTGCAAAGCGGCATGAAATCACCGCAACGCAACATCGATAGTATCTAGACACGCAACCTCTCATCGTTACGATTTGCTTAAGTGCCGGCCTCGGATGCCGGTGCAAGAACAACGATTGGGAGAGACGATTGACCGTTCAGGGAAAGACCGCGCGTAAGGGCATGGATGAGGCCACCATCATCGGCTGGAGCCTGTTTGGCTTCGTGCTGGTATCAGCTGTCACAATGATTGGCCTGTATCTCGGATTTCGCCACTAAAGCTGCGCGATCTGGATTACAATCTTCGAAAGCCCACCTGGACCATGTCCGGTGGGCTTTTTTCTGGTCCAACGGTACCTGGAATTGGCAAGAGGCCGCCCGGTTTTCACCGAGCGACCTCTCTATCGGATACCGGCCAGGAAGGCTCCGGTGCCACCGCATGACTCGAAGCTGGGCTGACGTGGTTAACAAGGCGTTAACAGAGCCTTCCACGAAACTCGCCCACCAGCCGGCAAGTTCTGATTGCCCACCGTTTTTTCAATGCCGCCACTAGCGAAATCGAGATCGCCGCAAGCCCGCCAAGATATCCGATGAGGAAGTTTATGACCGGTTGTTACTGGAGCCGGTGCCCTGCGACCTCATCCATCGCACAAAGTCAAAGTTTCTTCAGAACACCGACCGCGCAGTATTTACGGACCATCAGGCTCCGGGCTCCGCTCGTCCATGACTGGGCATGCTCGCACTCATCCCGGCGCCCCGGAGGCGGGAGACAAACGCCACGGCCTTGATCACCTAACGACCTGCTCAGCGCAGCGGCTGATCGACGGCATGTTAATAACTTCAACCTATGGTTTTTGGCGAGGAAACATAAAGCCCGTCAGGGCGATACATCCCAGGACGGAGCAAGATATGCTTGCCAATCTGAGCCTGAAGGCCCGCATGACTGCAGCACTCGCGGTGTCTGCTGCTGCGACAGCACTGGCTTTGCTGTTTGGCGCCATGTGGATCATCGGCGGCATCGTCGATCGCGCCGATCGCAGCGAGCTGCAGGGCAATTACGATGCCATGCAATCGCGGCTGCTGCAGGAAGCCCGACGCGCGGCGGCGATGAGCGCTGTGGTGTCTTCGATTCCAGCGGTACAGCAGGCCGTGGCGCGCAATGATCGCGATGCGTTGCTGCAGCTATTCGGTCCCGGCTTCGCGCAACTCAAATCAGACTACGGCGTCGATCAGTTTCAATTTCATACGCCAGCAGGACTGTCGCAGTTCCGGGTGCATCAGCCAGCCAAATTCGGCGATGACCTGACCGGCTTTCGCAAGACAGTGGTCGTGGCCAATTCGACCATGAAGCCCGTGGTTGGACTGGAAGGTGGCGTTGCCGGCCTTGGTATCCGTGGCGTCGTTCCGGTGACTGATAAAGGCAAGCATCTCGGGACCGTCGAATTCGGTCTCACTTTCGGCCAGGGCTTCTTCGACGAGTTCAAGCGTGACCGCGGCGTCGATGTGGCGTTCTATGTTGCGGAGAAGGATAGTTTCAAAACCTTCGGCGGCACGCTGGGCAGCACCACGTTTTTCGATGCCGCCGCCTATCGCAACGCGACCGCTGGCAGTTTCATCGTTCACTCCGGCGAATTGAACAAGACGCCGGTGGTGGCTCTGTTGGGACCTGTCAAGGATTTCTCCGGCCAGCCCATCGGCGCCGTGGAGATCGTCATGGACAACAGCGAATATATGGCATCGATCGCACAGGCACGTCTGCTTGCCGCCGGCATGGCGGCGATCTGTCTGCTCCTCGCAGCCTTCGGCGGCATGCTGATCGCCCGCAGCATCTCGCGGCCAATCCTCGCCATCACCCAGGCCATGCGCGAACTCGCTGATGGCAACCTGTCGATCACCTTGCCGCAACACCGCGGCAAGGACGAAGTCGGCCAGATGGCGCAGGCGGTCGAGGTGTTCAAGCAGAATGCGATCCGCGTCAGCCATTTCCAGTCCGAGCAGGACGCGAGCAATGCCCGCGCCGAACAGGAAAAGCGCGCGATCTTCGCCTCGCTCGCAGACAGTTTCGAGGCCAATGTCCGCAAGGTCGTCGACAATGTCTCGTCGGCTGCCGCGGAGATGCAAAACACGGCACAATCCATGTCGTCGGTCGTCGAACAATGCGGCCTGCAATCCAATCAGGTCTCCGCAGATTCCATATCGGCCACCGACAATGTGCAGACGGTGGCGGCCGCCTCTGAAGAGCTTTCGTCATCGATCAACGAGATCAACCGGCAACTGGCGCAATCTTCCGCCGCCGTCGGCAAGGCGGCCGATACGGGCCGGCGCTCCAATGCACGTATGCAAAGCCTGGCGGCTGCAGCCGATAAGATCGGCGAAGTGATCGCCCTGATCAATCACATCGCAAGCCAGACCAATCTGCTGGCGCTGAACGCCACCATCGAGTCCGCGCGCGCCGGTGAGGCCGGCAAGGGATTTGCTGTCGTGGCCGGTGAAGTCAAATCGCTGGCCACACAGACAGCAAAAGCCACCGAGGATATCCGCGCCCAGATCGCCTCGATCCAGAACGAAACCAATGCAGCCGTCGACGACATACAGGCTGTTTGCGCCACCATCGACGAGGTCGACAAGATCTCCGCAATCATAGCCGCAGCCATCGAGGAACAGGGTGCCGCGACGCAGGAAATCGCCCGCAACGTCAATCAGGCTGCTGCGCGCACCGGAGATGTTTCGCGCAACATCTCCAGCGTGACGTCGGGGATCACGACCACCGGCACAGCCGCCCATGGTGTGCTCGGCTCGGCCACCAAGCTCGCCGCACAGTCCGAAGTTCTGCGCGCCGAGGTCGACCGCTTCCTGGCGAGTATCAGGGCGGCGTAAGGAAGAGCGGCGTCTCAGCCGCCCTTTTTGCCGTCGGCGGCGAACTGCTTGAGGAAAGCGGTGAGATCCTTGATCTCCTGCTCGTTCTTGATGCCGGCAAAGCTCATCTTGGTGCCAGGGATCTTGCCCTTCGGATCCTTGATGTAGTCGGTGAAGACGGCATCATCCCAGGTGAGACCGGAATTCTTGTTGGCCTCAGAATAGTTGTATCCCGCGACGGTGCCGGACTTGCGGCCGAACAAACCGTTCAGGATCGGCCCCACG
>CALRZK010000503.1:0-3754 GCA_943372615.1 Bradyrhizobium ivorense
AGGCGGAGCAGGAGCCCTTCATCAAGGACATCGGCCCGGAGCCGCTCGGTAACGAATTCGATGCCGCAATGCTGGCCGAAGCCTGCCGCAACAAGAAGACCAGCTTGAAAGCCGCGCTGCTCGATCAGACCGTGGTCGCCGGCCTCGGCAATATCTATGTCTGCGAAGCCCTGTTCCGCTCGCATCTGTCGCCGCGCCGTCTGGCTGCGACGCTCTCGACCAAGAAGGGTGAGCCGACCGAGCGTGCGGTGCATCTCGTCGATGCGATTCACGACGTACTCAATCTCGCCATCAAGGCCGGCGGCTCATCGCTGCGCGACCATCGCCAGACCTCCGGCGAACTCGGCTATTTCCAGCATTCGTTTCAGGTCTACGACCGCGAAGGCGAGCCCTGCAAAAACGATGGCTGCTCGGGGGTGGTGAAGCGTTTCGTGCAGAACGGACGGTCGACGTTCTGGTGCCCGAAGTGTCAGAAATAGCGCGGCGTTTCTATTGAAAAAGATCAGCCGCCCGAGCTTTGCATCCGCTTATGCATCTCGGTCGCCGGCCATTGGGCTGCCGGCTTGCTGGCAAAGAACGATCTGATTGTTTCGGCTTCAGCCTCAGTGATACGGCCGGATGCAAGGCTGCTGGCGAGGGTCTTGGCTTTCTGGCCGTCATTGTTTTGCTGATCAGCCATCTCAAGCTCTCTGCGTGATTTCCTGAAGGACGATGACGAGCCTTGATGGAGCGCTGCCAATCGTTTCGATCTGTTTGTCTACAACGCGAAAGTGGCAGTCGGTCGGCAGAAGAGCTTCTTCTTCATGGAAGTTCGGCGATAGCCACCAGATTGCCCTCGCACTAGACGCCCGAATGATAAACAAGACGTTTCCACCGAAGGCGCCTGCCTGTGAGAATGACGCGCTGGTGAAGCCGGGGAAACTGACCACGCCGTCGACGGCATAGCTGGTCTCGAAGGAGATGAGATCATCGGTATGGTATCCGCGATACACCGTCGCCGCTGTACCGACGATCGGAGGTATCTTATCCAAGGCTTCGTTCAAAACCTGCGCGAAGGCCGCGACATCGGCGCTTGGCCGGCCTGCCCAAAGCTGGTTGTTGATGGCACTGTGCCAGCCATTGGCCGTCGCATAGACGTAAAAGGCTATGGCTTCGAAGTTGACTGTCCGGCCGCGAAAGATCTCGTCCAGCTGGTCGAGCGGGCAAATTTTCCGAGCGCAACGTGCAGCTTCTGTCGCGCCGATCAATCTTTCGAGCACTTGGAGAAATTCAACTCCGTGCACTTGGACCACACCGGTTGGAGGTGGCAGGATCGTCGCCTACGCGCACCGATGTTAGATGCGCAATCAAAAGCGCTCAAGGTATCACTTGCCTCGACGAGGCGAGCAATCCGCCCCGCTTATCGCCCAAGGAATGAGCTCATGACCCCCACCCCCACTCCCTCCGTCCGCTTCAACGATGGCGCTGCCTATGAGCGGATGATGGGCGCATGGAGCAGGCTGGCCGGCGAGCAGTTTCTCGACTGGCTTGCACCGAAACAGAATCTCGCCTGGGTCGATGTCGGTTGCGGCAATGGCGCGTTCACCGAGCTCGTCGTGCAGCGCTGTGCACCACGCGCCGTCGATGGCGTCGATCCCTCCGAAGGCCAGCTCGAATATGCGCGCAAGCGGCCGGGCACGCAGATGGCCAACTATCATCAGGGTGACGCGATGGCTCTCCCATTTGGTGATCATGCCTTCGATGCCGCCGTGATGGCGCTTGTGATCTTCTTCGTGCCCGAGCCACCACGCGGTGTTGCGGAGATGGCGCGGGTGGTGAAGCCCGGCGGTCTGGTCTCGGCCTATGCCTGGGACATGGACGGCGGTGGCTTTCCTCTGCAGCCGGTGATGCGCGAGTTGCGGGCCATGGGCTTTGTGCCGCAGCCGCCGCCCCATCCCGATGCATCCCGGACCGAGAATCTTGTGGCGCTGTGGCAGGGCGCAGGGCTGGTCGATATCGAGACGCGCCGGATCGATGTGACGCGCCGCTTCGAGAATTTTGAGGATTTCTGGGCAGCCTCGACATCCGGCTCCACGGTGAAGCCGGCAGTGGCTGCAATGGCGCCCGACGTGCTTGCCGAATTGCAGCAGCGCGTGCGGCCCCATCTCACGGAACAGCCCGGCGGGTCGGTCAGCTATGACGCCTTCGCCAACGCCATCAAAGGGCGGGTGCCTGCCTGATATTTATCAAGCCGATAAATCGCTGGTAATATTGTCTCAACTTGGACGGGTGTATAAATACCCCCGATAACCACGGCGCGCGCGAATGCTCGCCTGGCGGCCAATTCTGTGTTGGTTGCGAGGTACCGCAGGAGACCACACGTGTCCGTCGAAAAATTCCTCAGGCAACGCGCCGTCAATGTGGTCGTGGGTGGCCAGTATACGCTGTCGAACTGGCTCGATCCCGAGGGAAAGCCGCGTAGTTTTGCTTGTCGCACCAGCCGGGTGTCGCCATTCCGGATGATCGTCGATGCGCCGGTGGTCGGCCGGCTCGGCGATCGGATCGGCACCTATTTTGGCGATTTCGGCAAGATGGAAGGTGAGATCAGCGACACGGTGTCGGGCAGCTTTCTGCTCGAGCTGATGCTCACACGGCCGCAGCGGCAGAGGATGTCGGACCAGCTGACCTGGCTGGAAAAACGACAAAAGGATCCGACCATCCGGGACGGGCGCAAACAGGCCCGCATCGTGCCGGCAAGCCCGCATTCGATGCTGACCTTTGCAGATGGCGCGATGAAGAGTTGCTTCGTGATCGATATGTCGCCGTCCGGTGCGGCTGTGTCCGCCGATGTGCAGCCGGAGATCGGCACGCCACTGGCTGTGGGGGCGTGCGTCGGCCGCGTGGTGCGTCATCTCGATGGCGGTTTTGCCGTGAAATTCGTCGAGGAGCAGGGTCGCGATGTCCTGGAGCGCCGCGTCATCCGCCCGGTGCAGGCGCCGCGCGCGTCACGTACGGTGACGCTGGAGCAGCGGATGGACAAGATGGAAGAAGCGTAGGCGAGCGCAGGATTACTTGCGCACGCAGATCAGCCGCACCATCGATGCCTTTGCATCGCCGGGCTTGCCCGCGTCTGTGGCTACGCCATTCGCTTTCACGAAATTGCGCACGACATCCGCGGGGGTCAGCACGGCCTGTGTCGCTGCAGGGGCAGGGCCGGCGACCACTGCGGGCTTCAACTGCGTGAGTCCGGCGAAAGCACCCTCGGTATCAATGGCTGCAGCGCCAGCAAAGCCGATTCCGGGCGCTGGCGACAACGTCGTCTCGTTGCCCGCTCCCTGCGCGGCTGTCGCCCTGACACTGCTGACGGCACCACCGCCGCCCTGGTTCTGCGGATCGGCGATGCCGATGAGCGTGAGATCGGGCTTCGCTGCGCCCGCTCCGAGCGGCAGTGGCTTCAGATCGCGGGCGCCATAGATGCGCAGCAGTGCGAGGTCGCGCGTCTTGTCCTCGGCGATCTTGTCGGCATTGCCATGGCCGGCCACGGTGATTGAGAGGCAACCATCCACGGCCTGGCGATCGGTGACGATGGTGCCGTCCGTGCCCACCACGATGCCCGATGCATATTCGACCTTTTTGCGCGGCGCTGGAACGGCGGCCTGCGCGCTGGCGGGGAAAGCATCGAAGGCGGAGGACATGGCGATCACCACCGGCTCCATGGTTCCTTCGGTGGCCTGATCATAGAGGATGGTGAGGATGCGAACCTCGTCGCCCTTCA
>CALRZK010000504.1:0-3749 GCA_943372615.1 Bradyrhizobium ivorense
CCTGGTCGCTGGAGTCGCTGCTGATTGCCCGCATCCTGCCAGGGCTCGGCGCCGCCGGCGCCATGAGCGTTAACGCTGCGCTGGGCCGCACCGTCTATCCACCGCACCATTTCGGCCGCGGCCTCGGGCACAACGCACTGATCGTGGCAACGTCCTTTACCCTCGGACCGACCATCGCATCCGCCATTCTCTCGGTGGCCAGCTGGGAATGGCTGTTCGCCATCAACCTGCCCTTCGGCCTCGCGGCCCTCGCCATCAGCCTCAAGACCCTGCCAAAGACCTCCCGCGCCACACACAGCTTCGACTATCTCGGCGCTCTCCTGGCTGTGGCGTGCCTCGGCCTGCTGATCACCGGCATCGACAGCGCCGCGCATCACGTCTCGGCACCGGTCGTCATCGCGGAGCTGATCGCCGGGCTCCTGATCGGCTGGGTGTTGCTTCGCAAGCAGACTGGACATCCTGCGCCGATGCTCCCCATCGACCTGTTCCGCCGGCCGCTGTTCGCCCTGTCGGCAGCGACCGCGGTATGCTCCTTCTCCGTCCAGGGCCTCGCTTTCGTGTCGCTCCCCTTCTACTTCGAGGAAGTGCTGCATCGCTCGGCCGTGGAAACCGGCTTCTTCCTGACGCCATGGCCACTGGTGGTCGGCATCATGGCGCCGATCGCCGGGCGGCTATCGGACCACTACCCCGCCGGCCTGCTCGGCGGCATCGGGCTCGCGCTGCTCGGGATCGGCATGGTGCTGCTGGCCACCCTGCCGCCGGAGCCGAGCATCGCCAATATCGTCTGGCGGATGGTGATCTGCGGCGCCGGCTTCGGTTTCTTCCAGGCGCCAAACATGAAGGCGATCATGTCCAGCGCCCCCGCCGGCCGCAGCGGCGGCGCCAGCGGCATCGTCGCCACCGCACGCCTGACGGGCCAGAGTACCGGTGCGGCGCTCGCTGCGTTCTGCTTCGGCCTGTTCGGCCATGCCGGCGCGACCTGGGCGCTGGCACTTGGCGCCGGCTTCGCCGCCATTGGCTGTGTGATGAGTTTCCTCCGGCTCGTCGTCCAGCACCCGAGCGATGCGTAAGAAATATTAGCGACAAATCGCGCGCGTCAGATTTCTCTTTTGCAATGCCGCATTAAGTGATGTGATATACTGCAGTGCAGAGAGAGTTGATTTGCGTCGCAAGTAATAAAACTGAGTTCCAAAACCGTTAGGTAGTGATGCGCCCAGGGGCATCGGATCAGCTTTCAATTACTTACGTCGCCTGGGGCACGAGGGGCTGCGTTGAGGGTTCTTTTCGTCACGCCTGAGATTGACGACTATGTCCGCGTCGGCGGCCTCGCCGCCGTGTCGGCTGCCCTTCCCCGTGCACTTCGCAACTGGACCGATGTTCGCGTCATCCTGCCCGGCTATCGCGACGTGGTCGCTCAATGCGGGCATATCGAGATCGTCGGCCATTGCCCGGCACTCGCGGAAATGCCGGCCTGCACACTCGGCCTCGCCGCCACCAAGGACGGCATGCCGATCTATGTGCTGCTGTGCCCGCAGCTCTATGATCGCCCCGGTAATCCCTATGGCGACGAGAACGCCCGCGACTGGCCGGACAACGATATCCGTTTCGCACGTTTCGCCTCGGCTGCCGCTCTCCTGGCTGCCGGCCAGCTCGATCCGAACTGGAGCGCCGATCTCGTCCATGCCAATGACTGGCCGGCCTCGCTGGTCCCGGCCTATCTCGCCTGGAATGGCTGCCAGATCCCGACCATCCTGACCATCCACAATCTCGCCTATCAGGGCCTATTCCCGAAGACCGCGCTGCGCCGGATCGGTGCGCCGGAGGACTCGTTCCACATCGACGGCCTCGAATTCTACGACAAGCTGTCCTTCCTCAAGGGCGGGCTGAATTATTCGACCCACCTGACCACTGTCAGCGAGACCTATGCCCGCGAGATCACGACGCCGGAACTCGGCTGCGGCCTCGAAGGCCTGCTGAAGAAGCGCTCCAACGCATCGCAGCTCACCGGCATCCTCAACGGTATCGACGAGACCTGGGATCCCCGGTTCTGCTCCGAACTGATGCGCCCGTTCGGCGCCGGCGACTGGGAAGCCAAACGCGCAAATGCCGATGGTGTCCGTCAGCAATTCGGGCTCGCACTGTCACGCGGGCCCATTTTTGGTTTGGTGGCTCGTCTCGTCCATCAGAAGGGCGTCGATCTCGTGCTCGCCGCCGCCGATGCCATTGTGTCGGCTGGCGGACAGATCGTCGTGACCGGGACCGGCGAACCGGCCATCGAGAACGCCTTGATGGAAGCGCATCGCCGCCGCCCCGATGCCATCGGCGTCGCCATCGGCTTCAACGACCGCGAGGCCCGCCGCATCTTTGCCGGCAGCGATTTCACGCTGATGCCGTCGCGCTTCGAGCCCTGCGGGCTCAGCCAGATGTATGCCCAGCGCTTCGGCTCGCTGCCGATCGGCCACCAGACCGGCGGCCTGGCTGAGACCATCATCGATGGCGAGACCGGCTTCCTGTTCAACAAGCCCTCCACCGAGTCGTTTTTGGGCGGCATCCTGCGCGCTTTCGCGACCTTCGGCTCGCAAGACCGGTTGAACTCCATGCGCCGCAGCGCCATGGCGAAGTCGTTCTCATGGAACATCTCGGCGGCGAGCTATTCGTCGCTGTATCGGAAGATGTCGCTCGCCGGGTGAGCCTGTAGGGTGGGCAAAGGCGCCTTGCGCCGTGCCCACCTTAACCTGCCGTGCACTTGAAGGTGGGCACGTCGCTGCGCTCCTTTGCCCACCCTACATTTCAATCCGCTCACTTCTCGAGCTGCTGACGCATCAGCTCTTCCTGCTCGCGCAGTTCGGGCGTAAAGGCTTCGCCAAAATCTTCCGGCGCGAAAATCTGTCGGATCTCGATCTCGGCACCGCTCTCGAATGGCGCACGCTTCATCCAGGCGACGGCCTCGTCCCGCGTTGCCGTCTCGATCAGCCAGAAGCCGGCGAGGAGATCACCCGACAGCGGAAACGGTCCATGCGTCACTGCAGGCTCGCTGTCGCCAAAACGAATGCGCGTGCCCTTGCTGGTGGGATGCACGCCTTCACCGGCCTGCATCACGCCAGCCTTGACCATCTCCTCGTTGAAATTGCCCATCGCCGTCAGCAATTCCATCGACGGCATCACGCCGGCTTCAGTGTCCTTGTTGGCCTTCACGATCACCATGAAACGCATGGTTATTCCCCTTCAGCGTTGACTGTCCAAATGACGATTGAGGATGTGCCCGTCCGACAGCGCCTTTGAAATTATCTCAGGCGTCATGCCGCATCATTCCTGCGGAAACATGTCGAGAAAAGGCGCGGCTTCCTTCAGCACCCGCGCCACCGATGGCCGTGCCTGCAGGCGAGCGAGATAGGCGAATGCGTGCGGGTGTGTCTCCGCGAAAGGCAGCACCTTGTTGCCGTAGAACAGCGGCGGGAATGCCGCGCAATCGGCGAGCGTGAAGACGTCGCCCATCGCCCATTGGCGATCGACCATGTCGCGTTCGATCATGTCGAGCGCGATGCGAAGCTTGTTCTTCGCCTCTGCAACGCCATGCGGATCCTTCGCATCTGCCGGACGCAACCGGTCCCCGACGATGTTCTGCATGTGCTGATGCAAATGCAGATCGAAGAAGCGATCGCGCAGCCGCGTTTTCAGGCCGAGATCGCCATCAGGAATGAAGCGCGTCACGCCCGGATAATGACGGTCAAGATATTCGATGAGGATGG
>CALRZK010000505.1:0-3744 GCA_943372615.1 Bradyrhizobium ivorense
GCATTCCAGAAATATGTAAACGACGAGGTGGCGCGCTGGGCCGTGCTTGTCAAACAATCCGGCGCCACCGCCGAATGATCCTATCGATCCGCCACCGCACGAGGACACCCATGCTGCTTGACGTTCGCACCTATACCTGCCGCCCCGGCACGATCAAGAAACACCTCGCGCTTTATGCCGAGCATGGCTTCGCGATCCAGAGCCGCCATCTCGGCAAGCCACTCGCCTATGCGCAAATCGAGACAGGCAATGTCAATAGCTACATGCACATCTGGGTCTATGACAGCGCAGCCGATCGCGAAGCCAAGCGACAGGCGCTGCAGAAAGACCCGGAATGGGCCGGCTACCTGAAGCTCAGCGCCGAGGCCGCCTATCTCGTTAGCCAGGAGAACCAGCTGATGACGCCGGTCTCGTTCTTCAAGCCGTAGGCGGACCAGCAGGCGCGGCATCTGAATGCCGCGCCTGGAGCGCAAACTCAGTTGCGATAGGACGGATCAGCCCGGTCGAGCTTGCGCAGCAGCGCCGGCCAGGCCAACTCGCCGCTGAGGCCGGGGACATTGTCGCGCGGCTTCATGCGGTCATAGGTGTCCTGCAGCACATGCTGCGGCGGGGTCACCAGCTTGGTGTTGCATGACAGAGCCGCCACCTGCACCTCACAGGCACGCTCCATCCGGTACAGCACGTTGAAGGCCGACGCGATGGTCTTGCCGACAACGAGCAGGCCGTGATTGCGCAGCACCATGGCCTCGTGATCGCCGAGATGGGCGATGAGGCGTTCGCGCTCTTCGGGATTGTCGGCGATGCCTTCAAAGTCGTGATAGGCGACATGGAGGAAGCGCATGCAGGTCTGTGCCACCGGCAGCAAGCCGCATTCCATCGCCGAGACCGCCATGCCGGCCACGGTATGCGTATGCGCGACGCAGTCGACATCGTGGCGCGCCATGTGGATGGCGCTGTGGATCACGAAGCCCGCAGCATTCACGCTGTAGTCCGACGCATTGAAAATCGTGTTGCCGTCGAGATCGATTTTCACCAGGCTCGATGCGTCGATTTCCTCATAGAGCATGCCATAGGGATTGATCAGGAACTGATCTTCCGTTCCCGGCACGCGGCATGAGATGTGGTTGGCGATCATCTCGGTCATGCCATACATCGCTGTGAGGCGATAACAGGCGGCGAGATTGACGCGGGACTGCCACTCCTCCGGGCTCACCTGCTCCTGCACGGAGCGGACGACTTTGACGGCGGGGGCGCTGACGGCGGCGTTCATTGGTGTTCTCCCTTGCATCTCTTCCGGTCAATCGACCGTGATCTTCGCGTCGCGAATGAGCTTGCCGAGACGCTCGCTTTCGCTCTTCACATGGGTGTTGAGTTCAGCCGGTGTCATCGGCCATGGCTGGTTGCCCATCGGGTCCATCTTCTTGGCGAATTCCGGCGTCTTGATCACCTTGTTGATGGCAGCGCTCAGCTTGTCCACCACCGGCTGCGGCGTGCCCGCGGGCGCAAAGACGGCGAACCAGGTGGAGCCGACGATGCTCGGGAAACCGAGCTCCTTGAAGGTCGGGACATCCGGCAGCTGCGGCAGGCGCTCCTCGGACAGAACCGCGATGGCGCGATACAGGCCGGCATTGTGGTTCGGCACGGTGTTCGTCAGCGCCTCCACATTGCTATCGACCACGCCGGCGAGCAGATCATTCATGGCCGGCGCAGCACCACGATAATGGACATGCTGTAGTTTGACGCCGAGCCCGCGGGCGACGATCTCGCCCATCAGGTGCACAGTGCTACCCGGTCCGTTGGTGGCGTTGTTGACCTTGCTCGGATTGGCCAGCGCATAGGCGCGGAACGCCGCAACGTCCTTGGCTGGAAAGTCCTTCTTCACATTGAAGGCGAACGGCACCTTCACCACCATGGCAACCGGCGCGAAGTCGTCGAGCTTGTATTTGATCGAGGCCAGCAGATGCGGATTGGTGGTGAATGTGGTCGCCGCCGCAAACAGTAGCGTGTAGCCATCCTTGTCGGCACTGGCGACATATTGCGCGCCGATCGATGTTGAGGCGCCGCCGCGGTTCTCGATGATCACCTGCTTGCCGAGTTCGATGCTGAGCTGTTCGGTGAGAACACGTGCGACGATATCGGTCGTTCCGCCCGGCGGAAATGGCACGACCATCGTAATGTTGCGATCAGGATATTGCTGCGCCTGCCCCGGCGCCACGGCAATCAAAGATGCGGCAAGGGCCGCGGCGATGGCGATGCATCGACCAGTCTTGGTGCTCACGTTCACTCCCATTTTGCGCCGGTCCATCGCACCTATCGGCGACGTGGAACGGCTTTATCGGGAGAGGCTAGAGCAACGATGGAGGCGATGCGAGGACTAAATCAGCCGATCAGCCATCGGAATATGCGGACAGCACATCAGTGTGCGGTGGCCTTCGAAAACACATTGATGACGACCACGCCGGCCACGATCAGACCAAGACCGCCGAGTGCCGGCATATCGAGTTTCTGCCCCTGGAACACCCAGGCGATGGTGGTGATCAGGACGATGCCGACGCCGGACCAGATCGCATAGGCGATGCCGGTCGGGATTTCACGCAATGCGAGCGAGAGGAAGTAGAACGAGATCGCATAGCCCGCGGCCGTGATCAGCGAAGGTACGGGTTTGGTAAAGCCTTCCGAGACTTTCAGGAAGCTGGTGGCGACGACCTCGCAAAGGATGGCAACCGCCAGATAGAGATAGGTCATAATGCTCGCCTTGCCTGGTTTTTCTGTTGCGTCGCGTTCGCCACGCGTACCAGATAATCGCGATGGATCGCCTGTACCGTAACACGGTCGTCGAACTTCACCCGCATGCTGTTCGGAGAGCCCATGCCGACAATCACGCCCTCACGGGCACCATAGCTCGGATGCCGTTCGAGACCGAGCGGCGACATGCGGACCCGGTCGCCATAAGTGAGGCGATCCGGATCCATTTCGCGGTCGATTTCATAAATCATGCTGCGAGGCATATCGAATCTCCTCAACTCGCCCGGGACGCTGCATCCTGCGATGCTTCGACTTCCTGCTTCCCCGGCTGCTTCGACGGCATCCGCGTCAGCACGAAAACATAGAACACCGGCACGAACAGCACGGCGAGCACGGTGGCCGAGATCATGCCGCCCAGCACGCCGGTGCCGATGGCGTTCTGACTGCCAGCGCTGGCGCCTGTCGCGATCGCCAGCGGCGTCACGCCGAGAATGAAGGCGAGCGACGTCATCAGGATCGGCCGGAAGCGGAGATAGGCCGCTTCGATCGCCGCCTCGCGCAACGACTTGCCTTCGGCATGAAGCTCCTTGGCGAATTCCACGATCAGAATCGCGTTCTTCGCCGACAGGCCGATGATCGCGATCAGGCCGACCTTGAAATAGATGTCGTTCGGCATGTCGCGCAGCATCACCGCAAGCAGCGATCCGATGATGCCGAGCGGCACCACGAGCATCACCGACAGCGGGATCGACCAGCTTTCATAAAGCCCCGCCAGCAGCAGGAACACGAACAGGACGCTGAGGCCGAGCAGGAACGGCGCCTGGTTGCCGGATTCGATTTCCTGCTGCGACTGCCCGGCCCACTGATAGCCAAAACCATCGGGGAGCTGCCCGACCAGCCGCTCCATCTCCTTGATCGCATCGCCAGACGAGAAGCCCGGCGCGGCGTCGCCGGCGATGCGGATCGACGGATAGCCGTTGAAGCCGACCACCTGTACCG
>CALRZK010000506.1:0-3744 GCA_943372615.1 Bradyrhizobium ivorense
AGCAGACGCGTCTCCAGCGTCTCATTGGCATCGAACGTATCGTAGACGACCTTGATGCCGGTCTCCTTGGTGAAGTCCTCGAGGACTCCCGGCGCCATATAGTTCGACCAGTTGTAGAAATTCACCACGCGCTGCTGCGCCTGCGCGGGCGAGCTCAACACGACTGCGGCCATCGCCGCCAATGCCAGGCTCGCCTTGCGCATGATCATTCCCTTCAGCGGCGATGTACCGCGTCCGACAACCGCTCCAATGCGGCATCCAGCGTGGCGTCGTTCTTCGCAAAACAGAAGCGCACTACCGAGGTCACCTTGTCCTGCTCATAGAAAGCCGACACCGGAATGCCCGCCACCTTGTACTGCGTGACAATGCGCTTGCAGAAATCCTCGTCGGTCTCGTTGAGGCCGAGCGGCGACAGATCGACCGTGAGGAAGTATGTGCCCTGCGATTTGATCACCGGGAAGCCGATGCGCTCCAGCCCCGCCGCGAGACGATCGCGGCTACGCGCGAGATCGGCACGCATCGACTTGAAGTAGTCATCGGACTTGCCGAGACCATAGGCCACCGCGACCTGCAGGTTCGGCGCCGTGGTGAAGGTGAGGAACTGATGCACCTTGGCGCAAACGCGGAGCAGATGCGGCGCGGCGCAGACAAAGCCGATCTTCCAGCCTGTGAGCGAGAAGATCTTGCCGGCTGACCCCACCTTGATGGTGCGGTCGCGCATGCCCGGGATCGTGATCAGCGGAATGTGCTCGTGGCCGTCGAAGGTCACGTGCTCCCAGACCTCGTCGCAGATCGCGATGGTGTCGAACTCCTGGCAGAACTTTGCCAGCAGCTCGAGATCCTCGCGCGGATAGACGACGGCAGCGGGATTGAGCGGCGAGTTGAACAGCACCGCGCGGGTCTTGTGATTGAAGACGGCGCGCAGATCCTCTTCCGTCAGACGCCAATGCGGCGGCTTCAGCGAGACGAGACGCGGGATGCCGCCACACTGTCGGATGATCGGCAGATAGCTGTCATAGGCCGGCTGAAACACCACCACTTCGTCGCCGGGCTGCACCACCGACATGATCGACGATGTCAGCGCCTCGGTGCCGCCCGAGGTCACCATCACTTCCGTCATCGGATCGAGCGTGAGCTTGTGCCAGTGCTGATAATGCGTGGCGATGGCCTGGCGCAGTTCGGGGATCCCCATCATCGACGGATACTGATTGTATCCATTGACGACGGCGTCTGCCGCGGCCTGACGGATATCGTCGGGACCGGGATGATCGGGAAAACCCTGACCGAGATTGATGGCGTTATTGTCGCGCGAGAGCTGCGACATCGCCTCGAAGACGGTGACGGGCAGCTCAGAGAAGATCTTGTTCATCGAAGCATCAGGCTTTCGTCGGCAGGCCGGCAGCCTTCCATCCGATGATGCCACCGGCGAGATGCTTGTTGTAGGGCAAGCCCGCGGCCTGCGCAGCCAGCGATGCGGTCACCGAGCGCTTGCCGGAGCGGCAGGCGAACACGACTTCCTTGCCAGCCGGATCCGGGATCTCGGCGGGATCGAAAGTTGATAGCGGCACCACCACGGAATCCGGATAGGCCTCGACTTCGACCTCGTTGGGCTCGCGCACATCGACCAGCAGATACTTGCCGTCCTTGATGCCCTGCGCGACGTCTTCGGGGGTCAAATCCTGAACTTCTGCCACCACAAACCTCCTGCGCCCCGGCGTCCGGAGCAAATCAGAAGGGGCCGGATCGGCCCCTGTTTTCGGGGGCCAAACTCGCGCTTCGCGCCGCGAAAATCAAGCGCCGAGAGGCTGTTAAATCGTCACCTAAATCGTGACTTGGGTGCCCACCTCGACCACCCTCCCCGTCGGGATCGAGAAGTAGTCGGTGGCATCATTGGCCGTGCGGCTGAGGCCGATGAACAGATGGTCCTGCCAGCGTGGCATGCCGGAATGCGCGGCTGGCTTCAGCGCCCGCCGCGACAGGAAGAACGAGGTCGACATGATGTCGAACTGCCAGCCCGTCCTGCGCGCGATCGCCAGCGCCTTCGGCACATTGGGCGATTCCATGAAGCCGAAGCGCAGCGTGATCTTCGAGAAGGTCGCGCTGATTTCCTCCATACGGACGCGCTCGGAAATATCCACCTTGGGCGTCGGTGCGGTTTCGATGGTGAGAATAACGTTCTTCTCGTGGAGCACTTTGTAGTGTTTCAGACTATGCATCAGCGCAGTCGGCGCGCTCACGGGATCGCTGGTCAGAAACACGGCCGTGCCGGGCACGCGCTGCGGCGGTTTCTTCTCCAGCATGGCGACCAGATCGGCGAGCGGGAATTCCAGTTTTCGCGATTTCTCGAACAGCAGCCGGCTGCCGCGTCGCCACGTATACATCAGCAGCACGATGGCGCCGCCGGCCGCCAGCGGCACCCAGCCGCCATCGAAGACTTTCAGCAGGTTCGCGGTCAGGAAGGTGAGATCGATCACCAGGAACGGGATGATCAGCAGGCCGGCCAGGATCGGCGACCACTTCCAGCCCTTCCAGATCAGTACGAAAGCCATCATCGAGGTCACAACCATGGTGCCGGTGACCGAGATGCCATAGGCCGAGGCCAGCGAACTCGACGACTTGAACATCAGCACCAGAACGATGACGGCGATCAGCAGCAGCGTGTTGACGCGCGGGATATAGATCTGGCCGGAATGGGATTCCGAGGTGTGGCGGATCTCGAAGCGCGGCAGAAGGCCGAGCTGGATCGCCTGCCGCGTCAGCGAATAGGCACCGGTGATAACGGCCTGGCTGGCGATCACCGTCGCCGTGGCGGCGAGTGCCACCATCGGGATCAACGCCCAGTCCGGAAACATCAGATAGAACGGATTTTCCAGCGCGGTGGGATCATGCATCACCAGCGCGGCCTGACCGAAATAGTTGATCGTCAGCGACGGCAGCACCAGGAAAAGCCAGGCGAGCTGAATCGGCTTTTTGCCGAAATGGCCGAGATCCGCATAAAGCGCCTCGGCGCCGGTCACGGCCAGAAACACTGCGCCCAGCGTCACGAAGGCGATGATGCCGTGGTGAAACATGAAATAGACGGCGTGCACGGGATTGAATGCCGCGAGCACACCGGGGTGATGGATGATCTGCGGAATGGCTGCGATGGCGATCACGAAGAACCACAGGCACATGATCGGGCCGAAGAAGATCGCGACCTTGGCCGTGCCATGCGACTGCACGGCAAAGATCGCCACCAGCAGCACCAGCGTGATGGGCACCACATAGGGCTCGAAGGCCGCGGTCACGAGCTTGGTGCCTTCAATCGCCGACAGCACAGAGACTGCAGGCGTGATCACCGCGTCGCCATAGAACAGCGCGGCACCGATGATGCCCAGCATCACCACGACCGTCCCATTCGATCCGACCGCGCGATGCGCCAGCGCCATCAGCGCCAGCGTGCCGCCCTCGCCGTTATTGTCGGCACGCAGCAGGATGACCACATATTTGAGCGTCACCACGATGATGAGTGCCCAGACGATCAGCGAGAGAACGCCGAGGATCTCCGCGTGACCTACGCCCGGCGCCTTGTGGCCTCCGGCGGCCACCAGCGCCTCACGGAAGGCGTAAAGCGGGCTGGTGCCGATGTCGCCATAGACGACGCCGATACTGCCAACAATGAGCGAGCCAAGCGTCGCCGTGGTGTGGCCATGACCGTTATCCGCCGACGCTTCGGCGGTGGGGGCGGCGTTTTCGGTGGACATG
>CALRZK010000507.1:0-3740 GCA_943372615.1 Bradyrhizobium ivorense
AGCGCGTTGCGAATGACGCCATTGAAGCGATCAAAGCGATCGGCGGCATCATTGGCGAGGTCAACGAAGTCGCCACCGCGATTGCCGCTGCCGTCGAAGAACAAGGCGCCGCCACGCAGGAAATCACCCGCTCGACGCAGCAGGCCGCAGATGGCACGCGAAACGTGTCCGATAACATCACGGGCGTCAGCGCTGATGCCGATGCTGCGGGTGCAGCCGCGCAAGATGTGAAGGTCGCATCGGAAACGCTAGCGACACAAACACGCCAACTCGGCTCGCAAGTAACGGATTTCCTCGGGAAGATTCGTGCGGCGTGACTCAAACTGTCATCGTCCGCGAAAGCCGGTCATCCAATAGACGGCGCAGTCAGCGTCTATTTAACTTGCCCGGTCAAGCCGGGCGACGACATGAGAGCAATATCTACTCCCGTGCCACGACCGGCACTCTCTCATATTTTGCAGCGACGGACGCCGGCACCGGCGTCATGTTGAGCGAAGCGCCGCGTCGGTCCGTGCGGGTTACCGCGCGGAGCCCGTCGGCGCCGGCCACGATATCGCCCTTCCGCAAAGTCGGATCATCCTCGATCTTGACTTGCGCAAGACCGAACTGATCCTTGCCGTTGCAGGTGCAGCCCGCCACGATCTCGTTCCGGAATTTGAAAGCATTCGGCAGGTCGGAATAGGCTTTGCCATTCTCGGTGGCCGCATGATCGATGCTGCTGCCGTAGACCACTTCGGTTTTGCTCGCCGGACAGAAACTGTTGCACGTCGTCGTCCGGCTCTGATTGTCGCTCGCATTGATCGGGAAATAGCGTCCGTCGCACGTCCGCACGCAGTAAGCCTGCCCGCCACCACTCATGCGCGGACGCTCGGCGCGCATCGGTGGTCCATCATCGAACGGCATCTGCATGGCCGGCATCCGCCCGCGCGCGATGCCACCAAACAATTCAGAGAAAAAGTCCTGCGCCTGCGCAGCGGGGATGGCCGTGCTCATGAGGCCCGTGGCCAACGCGATTGCTCCGAAGAGCCGTGGTCCAGACATATGGGTCATGGGTCTCGGCCCTCCAATCTCATCACGATCTGCTCGAACTCAGTACAGCGACGATGCTGAAAGGTTCATGGCCTGCTGCCCCGTGTTCGACACCCGCGCCGGCTGCATGGAGATCACCGTCCGTGAATTCGGCGACGTGCGTGCCATCTCGCGCGAAGCCGACGACTTCGGCAGCACAACGACCTTCGTTCCAACGCTGACGCGGCTGAAAAGGTCCTGCACATCATCGTTGGTCAGGCGGATACAGCCCGAGGACACAAATTTTCCGATGGTGGTCGGATCGTTGGTACCGTGGATGCGATAAATGCTCGAACCGAGATACATGGCGCGCGCACCCAGCGGGTTACCTGGGCCACCGGCCATAAAGCGTGGCAGATAAGGCTGACGGCGGATCATCTCCACCGGCGGATGCCAATCCGGCCATTCCGCCTTGCGCGTCACCGTCTCGGTGCCGGACCAGGTGAAGCCCTCGCGGCCAACGCCGACGCCATAGCGGATCGCACGGTTGTTGCCGAGAATGTAATAAAGCTGGGTATTGCCGGTATCGATGACGATGGTGCCCGGCGCCTGATTGCTCGCATAACTGACTTCGGCACGGCGGAGACGTTCTGGCATCACATAGGACGCCGCATCCTGCTGCTGCTCCGGCGTCACTATCGCATTGTCTTCGAGAAAGCCGTCCTGCGAGGTCGGTGCGTAGCTCATGATCTGCGCCGATGCGCTGCTCATGAAGGCGGGAGCGATGAACAGGCCTGCGGCGAACGCGAGCGCGCTGGAAACACGCAGAGCCTTGCGAGTGAATTCCTGTGCCATGTGAATGCCCCGTGGGATGGGATGCGATATGGAGATGATCGCGCATTCAACATCGTGACGGGCAAACCGGTTCCGCGCCGGATCGATCACGAAAATGCTTTGTCAACCAACCGGCCATCACGAAGCTGCGACGGAACCTTTACGGTAAGACCGTGTTGCCCAGCGTTCTCGGCGCAGCCTTCCGACTGGCTTCGCCCATGGAGGCGGCGTGCCGTGACACTGCATGAGTAAAGTCCGCGCTCTTCCCGAAAAGCCAACAGGCACCCCAGCCTCTGAAAGTAACATCGAGCAACCGCCGGTCATTCGCCGCGCCGAAGTCGTGGCCTTTGCGCTGGTATCGTTGCTGGTGATCACCGTGATGACGGTGCTCTATTTCGCCAAGGCGTTTTTCCTGCCCGTCGTTACTGCCTTCATCGTCGGGACGATGCTGTCTCCCGCTGCGAGCTTCCTTGAGAAGCGTCGCATTCCGCGATCGGTATCATCCGTACTCATCGTCCTCGCTGTCGGCGCGACAGCCATCTTCATCGTGGGTCTGATTTCGGCGCCCCTGGTCGAATGGACCAACCGGATGCCCGAACTGGGCGCACGGCTGAAGGACAAGCTGCAGATCTTCGATCGGCCGCTTGCGCTCTGGCATCAGTTTCAGAGCATGTTTGGCGACACCGATACGCTCGCAACCACGCAGTTCAAATTGCCGAAGATCGACTGGGTGCAGCCGACCGTGGAATTCCTCACACCGACTTTCACCGAATTCCTGCTGTTCTTTGCAACGCTCGTCCTGTTCATCGCCAGCTGGAAAGACCTGCGTCGCGCCATGGTGATGAATTTCGGCGATCGCGAGTGGCGCCTGCGCACGCTGCGCATCCTCAATGCCATTGAGACCAAGCTTGGCGACTACCTGCTGATGGTGACGATGATCAATTTCGGCGTCGGCATCGGCACCGGCATCATCTGCGCCGTCACCAGCATGCCCAATCCCGCCGGCCTCGGTGCCTTGGCGGCGACGCTCAACTTCTTCCCGATCATCGGGCCTGTCGTGATGTTCGTGATCCTGGTTGTGGTCGGCATCATCAGCGCCTCGACGCTGGGCGCCGGCCTGATCGCCGCGGCCCTGTTCGTTGGCCTGACCTTCATGGAGGGCCACTTCATCACCCCCACCATCATTGGCCGCAGGCTGCAACTGAATGCGCTGGCAGTCTTCATCGGCCTCGCTTTCTGGACCTGGCTGTGGGGCCCCATGGGCGGCTTCCTGGCGGCGCCGATCCTGATCGTCGCGCTCATCCTGAAAGAGCATTTGATGCCGCTCAACGCGCCGCAGTTGCCGCAGGAGTAAAGCGGGACTACCAATGGAACTTACGATCCAACCGGGCGTTTCTGCTGCAAATTCCAGTTTGTGTTTCTGAGGGGAGCTTCGCATGTCCGACGACGATGCCTTGAGCGAATTGAAGAAACTAACGGACAAAGCCACTTACAGCCGCCTGCAGAAGGATCTAAATGCCGTGAAGAACGATGTGACCGCCCTCACCGAACAGATCACCGACGCGCTCAACGCCTTTACCGGCCAGGCCAGCAAGCAGGCGCGCCGCAACTTCAAGGACGCCCGCTCGCGCGCCGACGGCATGATGTCCGACCTGCAGGACCGCGGCAGCGCCGTTTACGACGATCTGCGCGAACGTGGTAGCGCGGCCTATGACGCCGCCTATTCGATGGAAGAGTCGCTGGAAGACGCGATCACCCAGCGCCCGCTCGCCAGTGTCGGCCTTGCGCTTGGCCTCGGCTTGCTGATTGGCATGGCTTGGCGCCGTTAACCACGGCATCGAGATTCGAGCGCGAGTTGACTGGCGGCGCCGCAAGGCACCGCCGGTTTTCTTTATGAT
>CALRZK010000508.1:0-3740 GCA_943372615.1 Bradyrhizobium ivorense
GAAAGGACCGATCTGGATGGATCGCCTCGTCTCCATTGCTGTCGACCGTCGCTTCCTGATGGTTGGCATGTTCCTCGCCGTGTTCATCGGCGGGTTGTTCGCCTTTCAGCAGCTGAATATCGAGGCGTATCCCGATCCGACACCGCCGATGGTGGATATCGTGACGCAGTCACCCGGCCTCTCGGCCGAGGAGATCGAGCGTTACATCACCATCCCGATCGAGACCCAGGTCGCCGGCATCAAGAACGTCAAGACGATCCGCACGATCTCGCTTTACGGCCTGTCCGACGTCAAACTGCAGTTCTCGTTCGACTACACTTACGAAGAAGCGCTGCAGCAGGTGCTGAATCGCCTCGCACAGCTCGGCACGCTGCCGAACAATGCGCAGCCGACCATCTCGCCGCTGTCGCCCGTCGGCGAAATCTTCCGCTATCGTCTCGTCGGCCCGCCCAATTACAGCGTGCTTGATCTCAAGACCCTGCAGGACTGGGTGCTGCAGCGTCGTTTTCGCGCGGTGCCGGGCGTGATCGACGTCATCGGCTGGGGCGGCAAGACCAAGACCTACGAAATCCAGGTCGATTTCAACAAGCTGGTCGCCTACGGCCTGACGCTGCCGCAGATGCTGACCGCAGTGGGCAATGCCAACATCAATGTCGGCGGCAACACCGTGAATATCGGGCCGCAATCGGCGGTCGTGCGCGGCGTCGGTCTGATCCGTTCGATCGACGACATCTCCAACACGATGATCTCGCAGACCAACGGCAATCCGGTGCTGATCCGCGATGTCGCGACGGTCAGCGTAGGCGAGAGGCCGCGGCTTGGCATTGCCGGCCTGAACAATGACGACGACATCGTCCAGGGCATCGTGATGATGCGACGTGGCGAGAAGAGTTCGCCGACCATTGCCAATGTTGAAAAAGCGGTGCGCGCGATCAATAGCGGCAATGTGCTGCCGCCCGGCGTGCGGATCGAACGCATTTATGACCGCAAGGATCTCATCGACATCACCACCCATACGGTGCTGCACAATATGGTGGTCGGCATCCTGCTGATCGTCTTCCTGCAGTGGCTGTTCCTCGGCAATATGCGCAGCGCTTTGATCGTCGGTGCCACGATTCCGTTTGCGCTGTTCTTTGCCGTCATCATTCTCGTGGCGAGAGGAGAGTCAGCGAATCTGCTCTCGGTCGGCGCCATCGATTTCGGCCTGATCGTGGACGGCACCGTGATCATGGTGGAGGCGATCTTCCGGCGATTGACGCAGACGACACCGCTATCGGATGCCGAGAAGAGTCACATCTCCCCCGAGACCATCATGGGGATGAAGAAACACGGCATTCTCAGTGCGTCCGCAGACGTGTCGCGATCAATCTTCTTCGCCGCGGCGATCATCATTGCGGCCTTCCTGCCGCTGTTCACGCTGTCGGGTGTCGAAGGCAATATCTTCGGGCCGATGGCGCGCACTTACGCCTACGCGCTGGCCGGCGGCCTGATCGCCACGTTCACCGTTACCCCGGCGCTGTCGGCGCTGATCCTGCCTGCCCATGTGCAGGAGACCGAAACCTGGATCGTCCGCAAGCTGCATCATCTCTATGTGCCGGTGCTGAACTGGGCGGTGAAGACGCGCACCGTTGTGATGGGCATCGCGGTTGCGCTGCTGGTCGCCACTGCGATCATGATTCGCCTTCTTGGCCTCGAATTCCTGCCCAAGCTGGAAGAAGGCAATATGTGGATCCGCGCCACGCTGCCGCCGACCATCTCGCTGCAGGAAGGCAATACTTACGTCAACGAGATGCGCCGTTTCATCCGCGAACAGCCCGAAGTGGAATCGGTGGTGTCGCAGCATGGTCGCCCCGATGACGGCACCGACGCGGCTGGCCTGTTCAATGCCGAGTTCTTCACACCGCTGAAACCCGTCGCCCAGTGGCCGACGACGAAGGACAAGGACGAACTGACGGCGCGCCTGCTCAAGGATCTGCAGACCAAATTCCCCGGCGTCGAATTCAACTTCTCGCAATATCTGCAGGACAACGTCTCCGAAGCCGTGTCCGGCGTGAAGGGCGAGAACTCGATCAAGCTCTATGGCAGCGATCTGGAGACGCTGACCAAGACGGCGAACGAGATCAAGGATGTGCTCTCCACCGTGCAGGGCGTGACGGACCTTGCGGTGTTCACCTCGCTCGGTCAGCCGACCATCCAGATTGATATCGACCGCGCCAAGGCCGCGCGTTACGGCCTCGCGCCCGGCGATATCAACGCGACGATCAAGGTGGCGATCGGCGGCGACAGTGCGGGCGATCTGTATGAGGGAGGCAGTGATCGTCACTTCCCGATCGTCGTGCGTCTCGCGCCGGAATTCCGCCGTAGCGCCGAGGCGATCCAGAATCTGCGTATCGGCGCCCCCGGACCGAACGGCACCATCGCACAGATCCCGCTCAGTGAAGTCGCCTCGATCAACCTGATCTCCGGCGCGGCCTATATCTATCGCGAGAACCAGGAACGCTATCTGCCGATCAAGTTCTCGGTGCGTGAGCGCGATCTCGGCAGCGCGATCCAGGAAGCGCAGGACAAGGTGAATGCGCTGGTGAAGCTGCCGGCTGGCTCGCGAACCGAATGGGTCGGCGAATTCGGCAATCTGCAGGATGCCATCGCGCGTCTGTCCGTCGTGGTGCCCATCAGCCTGCTTCTGATCGGCGTATTGCTCTGGTTCAATTTCGGCTCGATGGCCGACACATTGCTGGCCATGAGCGTGATTCCGATGGCAGTGTTCGGTGGCGTGCTCGGCCTGTTCCTGACCGGCATTCCGTTCAGCGTCTCGGCGGCCATCGGCTTCATCGCGCTGTTCGGCATCGCCGTCATGGACGGCATCCTGATCATCTCGCAATACAACCAGCTCATCGACGAGGGCATGGAGCGCATCAAAGCGGTCATCAAGACCGGCGAGCTGCAGCTTCGCCCTGTGCTGATGACCTGTATCGTCGCAGGCGTCGGCTTGCTGCCGGCCGCGCTGTCCGAGGGCGTCGGCTCGCAGGTGCAGAAGCCGCTGGCGGTGGTGGTGGTGACCGGCATGATGCTGGCGCCGCTGGTCATCCTCATCACGCTACCGGTGCTGATGACCTTCTTCGCCAAGCGCCCCAAGGAGGCGTAAGCGCCTCACGCAATAAAATCGGGCCGCGCGGGATCGAAAGCGCGGCTCGTCCGTTAGCACCGTCATGCCAGGTTCCATCCCATCCGGGATCGGGAGGCCGCGCGGGTGTTCCTTTGTCAAAGTCTCAGGACGTGGCATGGTCCCGCTTATTGCCTGCGCGGATTGCCGCCCCAGAGAGACTTGATGCTCACCACGTCCGATCCTGTCGATCTTACCAATTGCGACCGCGAGCCGATTCATATTCCCGGCAGCATCCAACCCCACGGCTGCCTGCTGGCCTGCGATGGCTCTGTTGGGATGGTGCGGCGGCATTCGACAAATGCCGCTGCCATGCTCGGTGTCTCCGGCGAGATCAACGACCGCCGCCTCGACGAGCTGATCGGTGAGAAGCCCGCCCACGATATCCGCAACGCCATCGCCAAATGGGGCAGCCAGCAGCGCGCAGGCCTTCTGATCGACTTCAAGGTCGCCCACACCGATACGTCCTTCAATGTCGCCGTGCACCGACACCAGGGCGTCAACATCGTGGAATTCGAGCCGGTCGATCCAATCGAGGCGACACCACCGCTGGAATTGTCGCGTCTGCTGATTGGCC
>CALRZK010000509.1:0-3737 GCA_943372615.1 Bradyrhizobium ivorense
CTTCTGGGTTTCTTCGAACACCTTCGGATCGGTCGGCGGGCCGTCATAGGCCTTGGCGAATTCGGCCAGCGGCAGCGGCAGCGTCAGCGGTGCGCCGTTGGAATTGATCGCCTGCACGACCAGGTTCTGGCCCTTCTTCAGATTGGCCAGCAGTTCCGGGGTGACTTCGTAATCCGACATACAGCCGTTCTGGAAGCAGATCACATAGGGGCTCTGCGCCGGGGCGTTGTTATCGACGATCACGCGGGTGCCGTGCACGAGCTGCATGCCGAGCGGCAGCGTCACGCGCAGGATCTTCTTCGGCTCGCCTTCGGGCTCGATGATGACGGCAGCGATGACGGGCTGGCCCGATTCGATGCGGCCGTCCTTGCCGGTGAAGCAGACCTGCTTGGCATTGGCGTCCTGGCCCTTCAGGCAGAACTTGGTCCAGGGTGCGTAGATCAGCTGGACCTGCTGCTGCTCACCCTGCGGCTGCTGAGGAGCAGCCTGCTGGGCCGGAGCGGCCGGGGCAGCCTTCGGAGCGGCTTTCGGAGCAGCCTTGGGAGCGGCCTTCGGAGGGGCTGCTGGAGCGCCCGGAGCCGGTGCCTGGGCGAACGCGTCAGAACCGATCACGCCTGCGGTCAGGGCCGTCGCCGCCAGAAGCGCGAAGCCTCGTCCGCGCGGCAACACCGACGCAGCCAAGAGACGGAAATTCATTGCGGAAAACCCTTTCTGAACGGAGGCGCTCATATCCCGGAGGCGGCGCTGACATAACCCGTAAACTGTCACCCGTTGGCGGGTGTCTCGCTGCCGATTACGGCCGTTACGTGACAGGCCCCGCCGCCCTCGTCAATTGCCCGCTCTCAATACAGCGGAACGCGGAAAGATCAATGGCAGCAGCATGATTTGCTGCATGGTACATATAGCAAATGCACAGCCATGCTAGGTTTCCCGGGTGAGTTTGACCGAATCAAATCGCTCTAGTCGGCTGCGGGTTGGACGGGTACGCGGCCTGCTCGCGGCCCTGATTGCGCTCACCGTCATCACCGATCGCGCAGCTGCTGATTCCCGCCCCCGGCATGCCATTGCGATGCATGGCCAGCCAGCTTTGCCCGCCGATTTCAAGCACATGCCTTATGTCAATCCGGACGCCCCCAAAGGTGGCCGGATCGTCTGGGGCGTGCTCGGCACGTTCGACAGCCTCAACCCGTTCATCGTGCGCGGCATCGCGGTGCAGCAAATGCGCGGCTATGTGAGCGAGAGCCTGCTCGCCCGCGGCCAGGACGAGCCCTTCACGCTTTACGGCCTGCTCGCCGAAAGCGTCGAAACCGACGACGAGCGCAGCTATGTGACGTTCCGCGTCAATCCGAAAGCGCGCTTCTCGGACGGCAAGCCAGTCACCGCAGAGGACGTGCTGTTCTCCTGGCAACTCCTCAAGGACCGTGGCCGCCCGCATTTCCGCCAATACTTTGGCAAGGTCACCAAGGCAGTAGTGCAGGACCCGCTGACCATTCGCTTCGATATCGCCGAGGCGCAGGATCGCGAGCTACCGCTGATCCTCGGCCTGATGCCGATCCTGCCGAAACACACGGTCAATCCGGAGACCTTTGAAGACACCACCATGGCGCCGCCAGTGGGATCCGGGCCGTACACCGTCACCAATGTCCGCCCCGGCGCCAGCGTGACCATGACACGCAATCCCGACTACTGGGGCCGCGATCTCCCCATCAATCGTGGGCTGTGGAATTTTGATGAAGTCCGCATCGACTATTATCGCGAAGCCAACGGCATGTTCGAGGCGTTCAGCCGTGGGCTGTATGATTTCCGGGTCGAGAACGAGCCGCTGCGTTGGCACGAAAGCTACAATTTCGCTGCGGTGAAATCCGGTGAGGTGATCCTCGACACAGTGAAGACCGGGCTGCCCAAGCCGTCGGAGTTCCTGGTCTTCAATACGCGGCGGCCTGTGTTTGCCGATATTCGCGTCCGCCGCGCGCTGACGCTGCTGTTCGATTTCGAGTGGATCAATCGCAACTATTTTTTCGATCTCTATGCGCGCTCCGGCGGCATCTTCGCCGGCTCAGAACTCTCCGCCTATGGCCGCCCCGCTGACGCGCGTGAACGCGAACTGCTGAAACCCTATGCCGCGCAAATCCCGACCGAGATCATGGATGGCAGCTACCGCCTCCCCGTCAGTGACGGCTCCGGGCGCGACCGCCCGGCCCTGCGCACTGCGCTGGCGCTGCTGAAGGACGCCGGCTATCAGCTCGAC
This sequence comes from Bradyrhizobium ivorense, assembly GCA_943372615.1. Lineage (GTDB taxonomy): Bacteria > Pseudomonadota > Alphaproteobacteria > Rhizobiales > Xanthobacteraceae > Tardiphaga > Tardiphaga ivorense_A. Next base: position 2,249 of record CALRZK010000509.1, read on the forward strand.
AAAAATGTGCTGCGGAAAGCATCCGACAAGACACCGCTGAGTTTCGAAATCCTCGTCACCACCCGCGACCACGAACGCATCGCGCTGACCTATGCCCGCGACCTCAAACGCGCCGGCATCATCGCCACCATTCGCGCCGTCGACGGCGTGCAGTTCGACCAGCGCCGCATCAATTACGAATTCGACATGCTGCCGAACCGCTGGGACAACTCGCTCTCCCCGGGCAATGAACAATCCTTCTACTGGGGTTCAGATGCCGCCGACGTGCCCGGTACCCGGAATTACATGGGCGCCAAGGACCCGGCCATCGACGCCATGATCGGCGAGATGCTGAAAGCCCGCGAGCGCCCCGATTTCGTCGCCGCCGTGCATGCCCTCGACCGCGCATGGATGTCTGGAGCTTACGCCATCCCTTTGTATAACGTGCGCGAGCAATGGCTCGCGCGCTGGAATCTGATACAACGGCCTTCGACCACTTCGCTTGTCGGCTCGCTGCCCGAGACCTGGTGGGCCAGACCGACCACGCCTGCCCCGCCCGACCGGAAATGATCCCGTGACCTCAGCCAGCACCTCGCCGACCCTCGATGGTTTATTCCGCCGTTCGCTGCTCCGGCAACCGGAAGCGCTGGCTTTGGTCGATCCCGCCGACAAGATGCGCGTCACACAGACGCCACCGGAGCGCCTCACCTTCGCCGCTGCAGATCGTGAGATAAACGCCCTGACGGCGCATTTTATCGACATGGGCCTACCGCCCGGCTCGGTGATCGCCTTACAGCTTCCCAACACGATCGAACTCGTTCTGACAGTGCTCGCCGCACACCGCGCGGGGCTGGTTGTTGCACTGCTGCCGCAGCTGTGGCGCCAACACGATCTCACCACCGCGCTGAACCGCACCGGCGCCCGCGCCATTGTGACGTCGAGCAAGATCGATGGCGTCAGCCATGCCGATCTGATCATGAATGCCGCGGCGGAAGCCTTTTCGATCCGCTATGTCGGCGGCTTCGGCAATGACCTGCCCGAAGGCATGATCCCGCTCGACCATGTGCTCGCCGGCCCCTTCATCGAGCCATTGCCGCCGACGCCCGATGCGCGTAGCGCCGCGATCATCACTTTCGATATCACCGCCGATGGTTTTCGCGCGGTCCCTCGGACGCATCTGAACCTGATCTCCGGTGGCCTCGCGATCTTCCTCGAAAGCGGCATGCCGCAGGGTGCCACCATGATGTCGGCACTGGTGCCGACGTCGTTCGCCCATGTCGCGTCGTCGCTGGTGACGTGGTTGCTCTCCGGCGGTGTGCTGTCGCTTCATCACCCGTTCGATAGCGCCGTGCTCGAGCGCGAAATCATTGATGGCGGTTGCGATGTGCTGATCGCACCGGCGCCATTCGCGCAGGGCCTTGCGGCCGGCGGCCTGCTTGATCGCGCACCGATGCTGCGCCATGTGATCGGCCTGTGGCGTGCCCCGGAGCAGGTGGAAAGCTCCGCCGCC
>CALRZK010000510.1:0-3734 GCA_943372615.1 Bradyrhizobium ivorense
CCTGCACCATCGGTTATCTCCATCACCCTCGCCACCAGATCCTCTTCCTCGGTCGCGACGACATGATGTGCACCGGCATCAAGCAGGGCCTGGCGCTTGGCGCCGGTACGCGTCGTCGCGATTACCGTCGCGCCGACCATCCGCGCAATCTGGAAGGCAGCAAGGCCGACGCTGCTGGAAGCAGCGGTGACGATGACGAAATCGCCCTGGCCGAGCTTCGCCTGCTCCACCAGCGCGCCCCAAGCGGTGACATACTGCATCCACACGGCCGCCGCTTCCTCGAACGACAGCGCCACCGGATGCTTGACGACGAGGCGGGCGGGCACGTTGGCGACCTCGCCATAGGTGCCCCAGCGCGCGATATCGAGCGGGGGGATGACGCTGACGGCTTCGCCTTCCGCAAACCCGGTCAAGTCCGCGCCGACCTTAACGACGGTGCCGGCAGCCTCATAGCCAAGGCGGCTCGGGAACTCGGCTTCCTGAAGGTAGGCATGGTTGCGGAACATCACCTCGGCGCGGTTTATGCCTATCGCCTTGACCGCGATCTGCACCTCGTCGGCCGCGGGCGCGGGCACTGCCAAATCTTCAATCTTGAGGACACTGGCGTCGCCATATTCGTGGATTCGAACGATGCGGCTCATGGGACATTCCTTGATTATTGAACGATCGTTCTGTATCGATGTCAGCGACGAGGTTCAAGCTATTATTTATCGATCATTCCATATCAGGCGCCAGAAGTGACAGAGACGAAAGCACGTCGCGGCGCAGGTCGCCCTCGCGTGTTCGACACTAACGCAGCGCTCGACAAGGCGGTACGGCTGTTCTGGCAGCGCGGCTACGAGGCGACTTCGATGGCCGATCTGGTGGCAGAGACTGGCGTCGCCGCCGCCAGTTTCTATGCGGCGTTTGGCAACAAGGCGGGGCTGTTCGCGGCGGTGATCGAGCGCTATGCCGCGACGTTCAGCGTCCACCTCTATGCCCCCATCAACGACCCGGCGTTGTCCACCTTCGAGGCCGTCAAAGGCCTGCTGGAGCGAGCGGCGTCATCGTTCTCGGAGCCTGGAACGCCGGCCGGCTGCTTCATGTATTCGGCAGCGGCAGCAGTGTCGCCGGCGTCCGCCGCCATCGAATGCCTGCTGCGCGACAAGCGTATCGCGGCGGAGGCCCTCCTGATCGAGCGTCTGCATCGCGGCGCCGCGCAGGGCGAGCTTGCGGCCGATGCGGATCCGGCCGTCCTAGGCAAATTCATCAATACGGTCATGGAAGGCATGTCCGTTCAAGCGCGCGACGGCGCTACGATTAACGAACTGCTCTCCATCGCCAAAATGGCACTCGATCGATGGCCGGCTGCGGTGTGATGGTCGAAGCGAGCTCGTCCTCGGTGTTCATGCAACAAGCCTCTGTCGATCTGCAGCAAAGCCCACTCCGACCGAAGTCCGCATGCCCAAATCATCATCCCATTCCGGGAGACCGCAGCGCTCGACAGGATTTTTGAACAGCCGCGGAAAGTTGTGACACCAAGTATCGATATTTATTTGTGCGTGGCGGGGATCTACCTATCCGCCTCCCTCGAACGAATAGCCGAACACATCTAATAGGACGAAAGCACATGAAAGGCGTGACGCTGCCAGGCGGGGAAGTCGTTCCTTCAATGGGTCAAGGCACCTGGAAGATGGGCGAACGTGCCGAGCGGCGATCCGATGAGATCGCCGCGCTACGCGCCGGTGTCGAGTTGGGCCTGACGCTCATCGATACCGCCGAAATGTATGGCGATGGTGCGGCGGAAGTGCTGATCTGCGAAGCGCTCGGCGACCGTCGCGACGAGTTGTTCCTCGTCAGCAAGGCGTATCCGCAGAACGCATCGCGCTCCCGCCTTGCCGGTGCGTGCGAGGCGAGCCTGAAGCGGCTCGGCACCGACCGGCTGGACCTCTACCTTCTCCATTGGCGGGGATCGGTGCCGCTCGCTGAGACAGTGGAGGCATTGGAGGCGCTCAAATCGGTAGGAAAGATCCGACACTGGGGTGTCAGCAATCTCGATACCGACGATATGGAAGAGCTTGTCGCTGCGGGCGGGGATGGCTGCGTGACCGATCAGATCCTCTACAATCTGGTCCGGCGAGGCCCCGAATTGGACCTGCTGCCGTGGCTCGCCGAGCATAACATACCGGTTATGGCGTATAGTCCAGTCGAGCAGGGACGCCTTTCTACCCACCCCGCTCTCGACAAAATTGCAGCCGAGGTTGGTGCAACCCCTGTGCAGGTCGCACTTTCGTGGACGTTGCGGCAAGATGGTCTCATCGCCATCCCGAAAGCGAGTTCAGTCGCACGTGTGCGGGAGAACCGCGCGGCCGCCGATATCGTTCTTTCCGACGCTCAGCTTGCGACGCTCGACGCGGCATTTCCTAGGCCAGGCAACCGCCGCCCTCTCGAGATGCTGTAGCGTCAGATGGCGACATCCTCTCTCCAAGAAACCGAACGCAAATCGGACCGCCTTGAGGCATTCATGGACGCGGTGCTGGCAATTGCCATCACCCTCCCGGTGACCGAACTACACGCACCAGAGCCGACTGACGGCGACCTGGCAGCGGCATACCTAAAGCTGGCACCGGAATATGCGGCCTACGCCCTTAGCGTGATCCTGATCGGTCTTTACTGGGCGTCCAGCCACTTCACCGGCAAGCTTCTGCAAAAAACCGATCATGGCTACAATCTGCTCAGCATCGGCTTTCTTGCCGCTGTCAGCATCACGCCATTTCCTGCGCGGCCGCTCATCGAGCATCTTGGCGGTGACGCGGAAAGCAAGACCGCCGTTTTGGCCTATCTGGGCGTGGCAGCGGCGCCGGCGACGTGGTGGTTCGTGCGTTGGGTCTATGCGACCGCAAGGGGCCTTTTAGATCCGCGCCTGACGGACGCCTACATTAGACGAACAACCATCAAATTCGGCGTCACTGCCGGAGCCTATTGGGCAGCATTCGCTCTGGCGATCTGGAATTGGCGCGTCGGATTGATCGCGGCCGGGATTGTGACGCTGAGCTACATAGTTCCGCCCGCCAAGCCTATCTTCAAGGCGAGTGATAATGGATTGCGCGATGCAGAAGGAAACATTGGGTCATAGGGCGTTAAAAAGCTGATCCTCGGTAAAACGGTCTCGCATCGCTCGTCTCCATCTGACGAGCTAACTTACCAATGGCCTGATTTCCGCGGAGCAGGTCAATACGGCCGGCACGATGATGAAGGCTTCCGGCTCGGGTTGTTTTCGACGACGGAAGCCGATCTCGTCGTCATCATCAGGATCGTCGATGTATGTGACGATCGGATCTTTTTCACGTTCTCAACAGGGCGGGGTCGATGTTGGATGTCGACACAGGGTCAATATCCCGCGCTGATTGACATACCGGCTGTGTCAAGGTCATGCTCTAACCTCGAACGAGTTTCTCAGGCCGCTTACCAAGCTTTCAGGTATCTCGCGCTCCGACGGCGATTTTCGCGTCGAACGCAAGGGTTCCAATCGCGAGGTAACGCCGGTTCACGGCACCCTGCCACGCCGGGCGGCAAACGTTCCAACGATCACCCAAGGAGGATGTGATGACCATCAAGCAAGTATCCGTATCGCTCGAAGACGCTCAGCGCGTGATCGCCGCCGGTCAAGCCAAGGCTGGCGAGATCGGGTCGCCGAGCAACGTGGCCGTGGTTGATGCGGGCGGCAACCTCGTCTCCCACATTCGCATGGACGG
>CALRZK010000511.1:0-3732 GCA_943372615.1 Bradyrhizobium ivorense
AGAGTCGGCGACGAGCCTGCACGGCGCTCCAGCCGGCGCACGGCCGCAGCGAGCGCGGAGATCGGTGAATGCGGGCCAGACACCGCCTCCTGCGCCTCGCGCAGATCGGAGGCGATCTTCTCGCCCTGCATCATGCCGGTGCGGCGCTCGGCAAGCGCGGTCTCCTCGCCGTCCTTGGGATTGAGCTTCTTCAGCTCATCAGCGGAATGGCGGAGATAGTCGGCGTCGCGGGCGGCGCGCTCCATATTGGCGCGATGCGTTTCCAGGGCGGTGTAGGCGGCCTTGCGGGCGTCCCACAGCGCTTCCAGCGCGATGACGTCCTTGTCCAGCCCGGCAAAGGCATCGAGCAGCCGACGGTGGCTGGCGGCGTCCACGAGAGCGCGATCGTCGTGCTGGCCGTGGATTTCGACCAGGGCCGCGCCGATCGTCTTCAGCGTCTGCACGCTGACGGTCTGGTCGTTGATGTAAGCGCGGGTGCGGCCGTCGCCGAACTGCACGCGGCGGAGAATCATCTCGCCGGAATCGTCGTCAAAGCCATTGTCCTTGAGAAGGCCGAGGGCGGGATGGCCGGGCGCGAGATCGAAGGCGGCAGTCACCTGCCCCTGCTCCGCACCGTGGCGGACCAGGCCGGCATCGCCGCGGCCGCCAAGGGCCAGCGCAAAGGCATCGAGCAGAATGGATTTGCCGGCGCCGGTCTCGCCAGTCAGGACAGCGAGGCCGCGTGCGAATTCGATATCGAGCCGCTCGATCAGGACGATGTCACGGATCGACAAACGAGCGAGCATGGGAGGACGATTCCTAGCCGAGGCCGATTCGCTTGAAGGCCCTTGAAATATAGGAGCCCTTGTTCTCGCTCGGTTCGAGACCGCCCGACTTTACAATATTGTAGGCGTCTTTGTACCAGCGGCTGTCAGGAAAGTTGTGGCCAAGCACGGCGGCGGCGGTCTGCGCCTCGCCGACCACGCCGACGGTCATATAGGCCTCGGTCAGGCGCATCAGCGCCTCCTCGACATGGCGGGTGGTCTGGTACTGGGTCACCACGGTCTTGAAGCGGTTGATGGCGGCGGTGTAGTCGCGCTTCTTCATGTAATAGCGGCCGATATCCATTTCCTTGCCGGCCAGCTGGTCTTTGGCGCCCTCCAGCTTCTGCTTGGCAGAGGTGGCGTATTCCGACGTCGGATATTTGCGGATAACTTCCTCAAGCGCGTCCATCGCCTTCTGGGTACGTCCCTGGTCGCGCGAAATATCCGGGATCTGGTCGTAATGCGAGGCAGCGATCAGATACTGCGCATAGGCCGCGTCCGGGCTACCCGGATGCAGCGTGACATAGCGCGTGGCCGAACCAATGCAGGTGTCGTAGTCGCCGGTCTGGTAGGCGGCGTAAGCGGACATCAGCAGCGACTTGCGCGCCCATTCCGAATACGGATGCTGGCGATCGACTTCCTCGAACTTCTTCGCTGCCGCCTTCGGATCCTTGCTCTGGTTCATGAGGTACAGGCCCTCATTGTAGAGCTTGTCGGCGGGCTCATCGACGAACTGGTCGTCCTTCTTCGAAAACTTGTCCCACAGCGCGCCGGTGCCGCAGCCGGCCAGCGGCACTGCGAGCACGATCAGGCCAACAGCGAGCCGCAGCGGGCGCTTGAGGCGATTGAGTTCATCACGGAAGGAAAGCGCGAAACGCTGTGCCGACATCTATCTTTGCCTGACGTCTATGTGCGGGCGCCTCTACGGCGCCGTGAATGCGGTGCTCTGCGCGCCAACCGCGCCCCGATACGAACCAGCCGAAATAAGCCCGTGGTCATTTATCCCCGACCGCGTGCCTGTTTATCCGAAGGCCGTTCGTTAACCAACCGGATAGGGATGCATTTCGCCGGGAATGTGGCGAAAGAGGTGTTGATACAGCTGGTTATGGTTACTGGCGGTGTCGGGCGCTGGAACGCCTCAAAAACAGCCTGCCGGCTTACGAGACGTCCGGTCCGAATGCCGGGCTCAGGCCGCCCAGGACGCCGGAGGTGACGTCTGCGCTGGCACGGCCACGGCGGGCTGGCACCTTGACGGACACCGCATCGGCTTCGACGATCTTCCAGGCCGAACGATCGGCCAGGAGCGCCTTGAGGACTTCGTTATTGAGCTTGTGGCCGCCACGCACCGAGCGATAGGCGCCGAGGATCGGCAGGCCGGCCAGCGCGAGATCACCGATCGCGTCCAGCACCTTGTGGCGGGCGCATTCGTCGGAGTAGCGGAGGCCTTCGGCGTTGAGGAGCTTGGTGTCGTCGAACACGACCGAATTTTCGAAGGAGGCGCCGAGCGCATAGCCGGCGCTCGAAAGGCGGGCCACATCGTTCATGAAGCCGAAGGTGCGGGCACGGGCAACTTCGCGGCGGAAGGTCTCGGGATTGAGGTCGAGTACGTAGCTCTGACGGCCGATGACGGGATTGTTGAAGTTGATTTCGATTTCGGCGCGGAAGCCGGCAGCGTGGGGGCGGAATTCACCGAAACTATCGCCGATGGCGACTTGCACCGGTTTCAGCACCTGGATGAAGCGGCGGCGGGCGCCCTGCTCCACCACGCCGGCCTGATCGATGGCAGCGACGAAAGCGGCAGCCGAACCATCCATGATCGGCACTTCCGGGCCGTCCACTTCGATGGTGGCATTGTCGATTCCCATACCGCGAAGGGCTGCAAGAACGTGTTCGGCGGTGGAAACGATCGGACCGTCCTGATCACCGAGCACGGTGGCGAATGCGGTGGCGATAACGGATTTGGCAGTGGCGGAAACTTCGCGATCCGGACCTTCAAGCCCGGTGCGGACGAAGATATAACCGGCATCGACGGGAGCGGGTCCGAGGGTCAGGCTGACAGGTTTTCCGGAATGGACGCCGACACCGGTCACGGTGGCTTGCGCTCCAAGCGTGGTCTGTCGGCTGAAAGTCATATGTTACCCACCCAAATAGACCTCTCATCATGAGAGGGACTCACTCGAACCAACCTTGCGGCTATCCGAGCCCCCGAGTCGCAGTCACATTAACCCTTGCCACAAAGTGCGCCAACTCACGCTTTCTAACCGATTGTTACCCAACCTCTGCCGCATTCCAGCCGATTGTTAACCAAGGTTTCTGGCGATCTCCGCACCATAAAGTCCGCCAAGTAGTGACGCACGCATAAATTAATCAATTAAAATCAATGCATTAAGGAATCGTGACGGGTTTATCGGCACGCTCACGAAAAAGCCCCGGTCGCATGACCGGGGCTTCATCTTCTTGACGATTGTTACAGTCGATCAATTCGACTGCCGGCGCAAGAAAGCCGGGATATCAAGATGATCGTCGCCCTGTGGTGCGGGGGCCACAGGTGCCGGACGGCCATGCAGGTCGAGACCCTGCGGCGCCGGACGGCGAGCATATTCAGACACCGGCGGCTCGTTGGCCATCTGCTGCGCGACTGAACGCTGCGGCTTGCGCTCCGGCAGCGGCGGCATCGGAGCCATGGCGGGGGCCTGCGAACGACCCGACACCGGAGCTTCCGCCTCCTCGTCACGGCGGCCGAGGCCGACATTGGCGAGACGCTGCAAGAGCGACAGGCGCTGCTTCTGCGGTTCCTCATCCGAATCGCCGCGGGCCTGGCGGATCTCGGCCTGGGCCGGCATCGGCAGTTCTTCGAACTTCGGCATGCGCGGGGCGCGAACCGGAGCGCGTTCAGCCGACGGCGGAATGAACTGTTCCGGAAGCGGCG
>CALRZK010000512.1:0-3724 GCA_943372615.1 Bradyrhizobium ivorense
GTGCCGATATTGAGCAGGCCCACGGTCGGCCGCTCGAGATCGAACATCACCTGCGCCATGGCGCTGCCCCTGCTCGCCAGCGATTTGAGGTGATGCGCATCGCCGCCGATGGTGGCGCCGAGATCGAGCACGATGCTGTCGCCGCGCATGGTCGGCCACACCGCGGCAATGGCCGGGCGATCGATGCCGTCCAGCGTGCGCAGGCAGAACCGCGCCATCGCCATCAGTGCGCCGGTGTTGCCGGCGGAGACGGCCACATCGGCCTCGCCCTGCTTCACCGCATCGATGGCCATCCACATGGACGACACCTTGCGGCCACGGCGCAGTGCCTGGCTCGGCTTGTCATGCATGGACACGGCGACGTCGGAATGGATCACCTTCGACACTTTTTTCAGTGCCGGGTGGTTGGCCAGTTCGGCCTCGATCTTGGCGCTGTCGCCGACCAGCACGAATTCGCTGTCGGGGTGCCGGGTCAGCGAAATCGCCGCGCCGGGAATGACCACCGATGGACCGAAGTCACCGCCCATGGCGTCGAGCGCGATGCGAACCTTTTTAGCCATGAACGTCCTGGAAACCTGATCTTGAGCGGCGTTATCCACATGGTCGCCGACGAACTGCCGCGACCGGCGGCAGCAAAGTGATGGCATGAACCCCTTTACGGCGCGCGACAATAGCGTTTCCGCCATTTGACACAACACCTTGACCGGGTGTTTTCCCGCGCCGGCCGCAACGATGGAACCGGACAGAATCGGCGCTGATCGGGGCCGATTTACTTCTTTTTCGGCTTCGCAGGTGCGTCCTGCAGTGCCTTCAGGGCCGCAAAAGGGTGCTCGTCGGGATTCGGCGCCTCGACCTGGTCCTCGAACACTGCATCCGGCTTCCGCGGATAGGGATCGAGCCCCAGGAACAGCGCATCGGTCGCCAGTTTGCCGAGATCGATCACACCGTCCTCGATCGGCTCCGGCGGATCCGGGCGCTCATCCTCGCTCTCGCCATCATCCTCGTCGGCCGAATCGGCCAGTTCGCGAATCTGCGACGGCGGCGCGAACACCACGTCCACATCCTCATCGATGTCGTTCTCAACCGGATCGAGCGACACCACGCAGGTCTGGGTGACCTTGCCCGTCACCCGCCCGGTGACATGCACCGTCCCGCCGCGTACCGGCAGCAGCCGCAACTCGGCTTTCACGGCGCCGATGGCTGGCAGGCCGCCGAGCTCGGCCATCGCCTTGCGCTGGTCCGGACGCGCCTCGATGCTCTGGGACAGGCCCACATCGGGGATTTCGGTCACCGGGACCGGCACGCTCCAGGGCGGCGGCGGGAGTTGCGACGGCTGAACCTGTGAAGGCTTTGGGCCGCGATCGGATTTGCTCATGTCGTTACCAAAGTTGCCGCGGGCGACGGAAACCGCCACGCGCCGGAGGTCAGTATGGCCGGATCGAGCCCGGCGAGATGATGATCGGCCGCTTCCACATAAGCGGCGAGCTGCCGCGCATGCTCAATGTCGCGGCCATTATAGATGTTCTTCGACAAGGCCGCAGCCAGTGCCTCGCGCCCCTCGACCAGCGCCACGTCATAGGCCTTGGTGCGACCGTAGAATGCGCTGCCGAATTCGCGCATCTTTTTCCCCACTTTGAGGTCGCTGGTGCCGAGTTCGCGCAGATTGTCGTCCATATCGTCGCAGAACTTGTCAAAAAGCCCCTGCGCCAGCTCGCTCTTCGGCTCCAGCCGCCGCAGCACCAGCCAGAGCTGCAACAGCAACATATCGAAACGCCCATCGACCGTGTCGGGAGCTGCTAAATCACGGTAAAACAACGGTTCTCGGGCTTGCGCCACGATGGCGCCATAGATCGCTTCAATGGTGCCGCGCAATTGCGCCGGGGGCTTCCTGAATCGACTGAACGGCCAGATCATGACGGGTTCCTAGCGGGCCGGTCGGGCACGCGCATGTTGCATTCGGCAATTCTGCCCGGTACGTCAACGCCTTCCGGGATGCAAGAGCTCCGGATTGCCTAGAGGATGGGGATTCCTCCGATATGACCACGTCTAACCTGAGCACTGCCCTCCGCGGATCGCGCCTGAACTGGCGCCGGGTCCGCTCGGCCGTGGCCGTTGCCGCCGTCTGCCTGTCGCTGGGCGCCTGCGCCGAGCAATTCCAGAAGGGATACATCCTGCCCCCCGGCGCGCTGGAGCAGATCCCGATCGGCGCCAGCCAGGACCAGGTGCTGATCGTGATGGGCACCCCCTCCACCGTCGCCACGCTGAACGGTGAAGTGTTCTACTACATCTCGCAGCGCGCCGAACGCGCCGTGGCCTTCATGCAGCAGAGCGTCACCGACCAGCGCGTGATCGCCATCTATTTCGACAAGGAGCGCCGGGTCACCCGTCTCGCCAATTACGGTCTGCAGGACGGCAAGATCTTCGACTTCATCAGCCGCACCACGCCGACATCGGGTTCAGAGATGAGCTATCTCGCGCCGCTGTTCCGATTGGTGAGCTTTAGATAGTTGCCGCAAATTCTCTGCTGCAGAAAATAACAAAAGCCCCGCATCAGCTGCGGGGCTTTTTGTTTGCTCACTGCGACAACGCGTCTTGTCTGCGGTCACCGCTCTGATTACGGTTTTCGCTAACAGCCAAAGCAATAGATCCAACAGAGGGAAACGCCATGACCAAACTGGTTACTCGCCGACGCGTACTCACCGGCGCCGCCGCGCTATCCACCGCTGCGATCCTGCCGCGTTCGAGCTTTGGCAACAGTGCATGGAAGCCCACCGAAACCGTCCGCGTCATCGTGCCTGCAGCAGCCGGCGGTTCGACGGACGTGATGGGCCGCATGCTCGCTGCGCATCTGCAGCCGGTGTGGGGGCAATCGGTCGTGGTGGAAAACCGCTCGGGCGGCGGCGGCACCATCGGCGTTGCCGAAGTTGCGCGCTTGAAGGGCGATGGTCTCACCATCCTGATCGGCAATCCCGGCCCGAATGCCATCGCCTACAGCATCTTCAAGAACCTGCCCTACAAGATCGACCAGCTGCAGCCAGTCTCCAACATGATCAAGCTGCCCAATATCATGTGCGCGCATCCGAGCGTGCCGATCAAGACGATCCCGGAGCTGATCGCCTATATCAAGGCCAATCCGGACAAGCTGAACTACGCATCCTCCGGCGTCGGCCAGAGCCCGCATCTCACCGGCGCATGGTGGCTGCAGCTCACCGGCCTGAAGATGCAGCACGTCCCGTTCCGCGGCGCCGGCCCAGCTTTGCAGGCGGCGCTTGCGGGCGACGTACAGATCCTGTGCGACAATCTCTATCCGTCGCTGCCGCAGGTGCTCGACGGCAAACTCAATGCGCTTGCGGTGACGACGCCGGAACGCAATGCACAGTGCCCGAATGTGCCGTCGATGCGCGAGACCAGCGTGCCCGAACTCGCCAATTTCGACGTCTCGACCTGGTTCGGTGCATTCTATCCGAAGAGCACGCCGACCGAGGCCGTGACCGCGCTCAACGAGCAGATCAAGGTTCTGCTGGCTACCGACGCCGCCAAGAAGAGCATCGCCGCCATGGGCGCTGTGCCCGACTACGGGACGCCTGCGCAATACCAGACCTTCATCGAAGCCGAGGCCCTGAAGTTCAAGGGCATCATCGACAAGGAAGGCCTGCAGATGGAGGTGAAGTGAGGTCACTGCCTCACCTGTAGCCCGGATGGAGCGCAGCGCAATCCGGGGACC
>CALRZK010000513.1:0-3721 GCA_943372615.1 Bradyrhizobium ivorense
TGAAGAAGTCGTTGCCCTTGTCATCGATGATGATGAAAGCCGGGAAATCCTCGACCTCGATCTTCCAGATCGCTTCCATGCCGAGTTCGGGATATTCCACCACCTCGACCTTCTTGATGCAGTGCTCGGCGAGATTGGCCGCGGTGCCGCCGATGGAGCCGAGATAGAAGCCGCCATATTTCTTGCAGGCTTCGCGCACGGCCACGGCACGGTTGCCCTTGGCGACCATCACCATGGAGCCGCCTGCGGCCTGGAACTGATCGACAAAACTATCCATGCGGCCTGCGGTGGTCGGGCCGAAGGCGCCCGAGGCATAGCCTTCCGGCGTCTTGGCGGGACCGGCGTAATAGACCGGGTGGTTCTTGAAGTAATCCGGCAGCGGCTCGCCCTTCTCCAGACGCTCGCGCAGCTTGGCATGGGCACTGTCGCGCGCGACGATCATGGTGCCGGTGAGCGACAGGCGCGTCTTGGTCGGATAGTTGCTGAGCGTCGCCAGCATGTCCTTCATCGGCTGGTTGAGGTCGATCTTGACGACCTCGCCGCCGAGTTCCTGCTCCAGCTGCGGCAGGTATTGCGCGGGATTATGCTCGAGTTCCTCGAGATAGACGCCATCCTCGGTGATCTTGCCGAGCACCTGGCGGTCCGCCGAGCAGGACACGCCAAGGCCGATCGGCAGCGATGCGCCATGGCGCGGCAGGCGGATGACACGCACGTCGTGGCAGAAATACTTGCCGCCGAACTGCGCGCCGACGCCGGACGACTGCGTCATCTTGAGGATTTCCTGCTCCATCTCCAGATCGCGGAAGGCATTGCCATCCGGCGAGCCCTGGGTCGGCAGTGCATCGAGATAGCGGGCGGAGGCGAGCTTCACCGTCTTCATACACAGTTCGGCAGAAGTGCCGCCGATGACGATGGCGAGGTGATAAGGCGGGCACGCGGCGGTGCCCAGCGTCATGATCTTTTCCTTGAGGAAGGCCAGCAGGCGATCCTTGGTCAGGACGGATGGCGTGGCCTGGAACAGAAAGCTCTTGTTGGCGGAGCCGCCGCCCTTGGCCATGAACATGAACTTGTAGGCGTCGTCGCCCTCGGCATAGATCTCGCACTGCGCCGGCATATTGTTGGCGGTGTTCTTCTCTTCATACATGGTCAGCGGCGCCACCTGCGAGTAGCGCAGATTACGGCGCAGATAGGCATCGCGCGCGCCTTCGCTGAGTGCGGCTTCGTCCTCGCCATCGGTGATGACGTTGCAGCCCTTCTTGCCCATGATGATGGCGGTGCCGGTGTCCTGACACATCGGCAGCACGCCGCCGGCCGCGATATTGGCGTTCTTCAGGAAGTCGAAGGCGACGAACTTGTCGTTCGGTGAGGCCTCGCTGTCATCGAGGATGTTGCGCAGTTGCTGCAGATGACCGGGGCGCAGATAGTGGTTGATGTCGCCAAAGGCGGCCTCCGACAGCGCCTTCAGCGCCTCGCGCGACACCACCAGCATTTCCTTGCCCAGCACGGTCTCGACCTTCACGCCCTCGGTGGTGATCTTCTTGTAGGGGGTGGTGTCCTTGCCCAGCGGGAACAGCGGGGTGTGCTTATAGGGCGGAACCGGCTTCTGCTGGTCAGGGAAAGCGGCGGGAGCGTTCATGGGACGGGCCTCAAGGGACAGGAATTTGGAGCCCTTTTAAGAGGTTTCCGCACAGTTTTGAAGGGTTCAAAAGACATGGCCGGGGGCGCGATTCCGGCGGGAAAGGTCAGTCTTCGTCAGTGGTTGGGGACGATTGGCGGTTGCGGGCGCTGTGAATGATGGCCTGTATGACGATGGCCTTGAGCGCGACGTCCACTCGATAAACAATCACATAGGGGTGTTCGATCAGTTCGCGCGTCCCCTTGGTCTGGCCGGGCCGCCCCATTCCGGAAAGCCTTGCGTTCGAGAGCCTATTGATCGCTGAAACGATGCGCCGACGCATTTTGACGGCCGCACGCGGGCTGTTCCCGGCGATCCATCGGATCGCATCATCGAGATCGGCAGCAGCAGCCTCCTCGATGAAGATCTTCATGGCCGGTTCTAATCCTTGAACCGCTCGTTGAATTCTTCCAGCGTCAGATATTTGGGATTTGGATTTGCCATCCGTCGCTCGACCTCAGCGACCTGATCATCGGACAGGCGATATTCGCTCGCATCCAACTCTTCCATCCCCTCAAGAACGCGCACCGCATCCTCCTGCCGGTCAGGCGGCCAGGTGAGTACGCGATCGAGAACGGCTTTCACTTGGTCTCTGGTCATGGGTGGAGAGTAACACAGTAGGCTGGGTTGGCGAAGGCCCTGGTTGCGGTCTTGCATCCGCCCCCACTCCCGGCTTCAATCGTTACGGGGGACATCATGACATCAAAATCCGCTTGCCTCGCTATCGCACTCCTCACCGCCGCTGTTGTCAGCGCCCTGGCCTCGCCGGCCTATGCCGATCGATGCGATGATCTCGCCAAGCAGCTCAAGAGCCAGATCGACGGCATCAGCGTCGGGCGCACCGCGGCCAATGTGATCTATCTCTCCCACCCGGCCGCCAAGCAGTTGCGGCTCGGCTGCACCAATCGCTCGGTGAGCAATGAGCTGTTCGCGCAATCAGCGACGCGCAAGCCGACGCCGGCTTTCACGGATCTGGTCGCCAGCGCCGGCGCCGTCATCTTCACGATCCCAAAGCAGGACACCCAGCGTGGCTCGCAGCGCTGCCTGAGCCGGATGGGCCTCTTGCGCGGCAACGACATCAAGATGCGCTTCCGCCGGCTCGATTTCCGCTGCACGCGCGACAAGACGACAGCAGCGATTTCAGTGTCTCGCGGCAAGGACGAGTGAGATCGCGACAATTTTAGCGACCGCGAAAACACGCTGTTCACCACGCGCGGTATCGATCGGCGATCGCTTCAAATTGCAGGGAATGATTCATTACTCTTTGTGCAGACGCGCCCATGTTTCCTGGATGTATTTGGAAGCAAGGACATTGCCATGAGCGTTTCAAGCGTGACCAGCACGCCCCCGGCCACCCCGATCCAGCCGATCGCGGCGCGACCGGAGCCGAAAAAGCCGGAGACGGCAGAAGAGCGCACCCCGCCGCCGCCGGCGCGCCCGCCGCTGCCGCCCGGCCAAGGCACGCGGATCGATCAATACGTCTGAACTGCATATATCCCGGCGCTACTTGTCCAATGCCTTGTAGCGCCGGAAGATGCCTTCTTCATTGAACGGAATGCGGCGATCGCTGGCGAGATACACCTCGATATTCGGTCGCGCCGCGACGCGATTGCGCACATCGATCAGCGTCGGAATCTTGCGCTCGAACTTCTTCATCCTCTTCGGGAATGCGTAGCGCAGACCTTCGACGATCTGGAATAGCGACAGGTCGACATAAGTGACCTTACGCCCGGTGATGTAGGCGCCGTCGCTGGCTTTCAGCAGCCGCTCGAAATAGCCGAGAAATTTTGGCACGCGCTCGTTCCAGAATTCCCTGGTGCGCAGCTTCGCCGGCCCTTTCTGATCCTCGTAGTACAGCGACACGCCGATGGGATGATGGGTGTCGTGCACCTCCATCACAAAATCCGCGATGGTGAGTTGCAAGTCGTTGAGCTTCAGCCGCCCGGCTTCAGTCTTGGGCGCAAGGCCATGGCGGGCTCCCAGATAAAACAGGATGTTCGCGGTCTGCCCGATCACCAGCGTGCCGGCCTTGAGAAATGGCGGTGC
>CALRZK010000514.1:0-3710 GCA_943372615.1 Bradyrhizobium ivorense
AGCTGACCGGAGAAACGCCGAGCGATTGGCGTCGCCGCGTGCGATAGCAGCAATCCCGCGACAGATCGCATCAATCGCTCTGGGGCAGCAGCCGATCCCGACAGCTAAACCATCATCGTGTCCACACACACACGGAGACAATGATGACCTGGACAAGCTTTGCGATCGCACCGCGAAGGAGACTCATCGCTACCGCGCTCATGTACGGCCTCACTTTGAGCGTACGCATGACCTCGGCAGTTGGTGAGGAAGGACGTGTCCCGATGCAAACAGCGCAATGCGCTGCTTTCGCCTCGATCCCTTTCAACGAGAGGCCGGCAAAGCCCGCTTTTCGAATGGCCGATATTCAAGGCCCTCCGCGCACCTATGCGTGCCGCGTGGGATGTCAGCCGACCCTACCGACCTGATCCACGCGCCACTTCGACAAACCTTCGCTTCCCCTCATCGCGTCGTCGATCGCGCCTATGCAGCGACGCGTCACCTCTCGCCCTTCATTCAGGAGTTCACACCATGAAACTCGTTATCATCGGCTCCGGCTTCGCCGGCATGTATGCCGCACTGTCCTCTGCACGCCTGCGCGATATCCAGGGCGTTTCGCCCGAACAGATGGACATCACCTTGCTGGCGCCGGAGCCGACGCTGGTGGTCCGCCCGCGTCTCTATGAGCCGAAGCCGGAGACCCTGACTGCGCCTCTGCTCGATATGCTTACGGCGATCGACGTCGCTTATGTCAAGGGCAACGCCGAGACCATCGACACCGATGGCCGCAAGGTCACCTACACCAATGCAGACGGCAAGCGTGAGACTCTGAGCTACGACCGCCTCGTCGTCGCAACCGGCAGCCGCCTGTTCCGGCCGAACATTCCTGGCCTGGCCGACTATGGCTTCGACACCGATCAGCTCGAAGGCGCACTGAAACTCGATCGCCACATCAAGGCTCTGGCAAAAACACCGGCCTCCAAGGCACGCAACACGATTGTCGTTGCCGGCGGTGGCTTCACCGGCATCGAAGTGGCCACCGAAATGCCGGCACGGCTGCGCGATCTCTTCGGCAACGATGCCGAGACGCGCATCATCATCGTCGATCGCGGCGAGGTGATCGCGCCGGCGATGGGCGCAGAAGCACGGCCTGTCATTGAAGACGCATTGCGCAAGCTCGGCGTGGAAACCAAATTCGGCGCCGGCGTGGCGTCGCTGGATGCCACCAGCGTGACGCTCACCAATGGCGAGCGGATCGAAACATCCACCGTGATCTGGGCCGCCGGCATGCGCGCAGCGCCGCTGACGGCGCAGATCCCCGCCGAGCGCGATAGTTTCGGTCGATTGCTCGTCGATCAGGACATGCGCGTCTCCGCCGTGCCGGGTGTCTTCGCCACCGGCGATGCCGCCCGCGCGGCCTGCGACGATAGCGGCCACTACGCGCTGATGTCGTGCCAGCACGCGATCCGGATGGGTGCCTTTGCCGGCCACAATGCAGCGGCGGAACTGCTGGGCGCTGCGACCAAGACCTATCACCAGAAGGCCTATGTCACCTGCCTCGATCTCGGCGAAGCCGGCGCGCTGTTCACCCGCGGCTGGGATCCCAAGGTCGAACTGGTCGGCGATGTCGCCAAGAAGACCAAGCAGGAAATCAACACGTCCTGGATCTATCCGCCCCGCGCGGAACGCGCCGCCGCGCTCGCCTCGGCCGATCCGGAACGCGTGATCGATCTCTGACCCAAACGTTCGACGAAGGCCGCGCTCCGTCCTGGCTGCGCGGCCCGCTCGACCGAAACAGCCGGGCTGTCTTCATTATCAAACAGGAGAGACTCATGAACGTTCAAGTGACATCGAAGTCGATTCAATCCGCCACCAACGAACTGGTCCCATCGCGCTATGCCGTCCAGATCGGCGACATCGAAGTGCTGGTGATCAGCGACGGGGTGCTGCCGCTGCCGAACCTGATGCTCGGCCATAACGCCGATGCCACAGCCCGCGCGACCTGGATGCAGGACCGGTTTCTGCCGACGGACGCATCCGACTGGCCCCTGAACGTGGTCGTGGTGCGCAGCGGCGACCAGACCATCCTGGTGGACGCCGGGCTCGGACTGGACCCCGACCTGCATCTGCCCCGCGCCGGTCAGTTGGTCCGGCGTCTGGCCGCTGCCGACATCGATCTCGGCTCGGTGACCGACGTCGTGCTGACGCATATGCATATGGATCACGTCGGCGGACTGCTCGTCGAAGGGGTCAAGGAACAGTTGCGGCCGGACTTGCGGATCCATGTGGCCGCGGCCGAGGTCGCATTCTGGGAGGCACCGGATTTCTCTCACACAAGAATGCCGGATGGATTTCCCGATGCGTTGCGTGCCACCGCCAAGCGTTTCATGGCGGAATACCGCACCCATTTCCGGACGTTCGAGGACGAGCATGAACTCGCCCCCGGCGTGATCGTCCGTCGCACCGGCGGCCACACCCCCGGGCACAGCATCGTCCGCCTGGCGTCCGGCGGCGACGCGCTGACCTTCGCCGGCGACGCCGTGTTCACGGTCGGCTTTGACGAACCCGATTGGCATAACGGCTTCGAACACGATCCCGAGGAAGCGGCGCGTGTCCGCACCCGTCTGCTGCAAGCGCTCGCCACGACCGGCGAACTGTTGGTGGCCACCCACCTGCCGTTCCCGTCTACCGGCCACGTCGCCATCGACGGCGATGTGTTCCGCTGGGTGCCGATCTCCTGGGATTACTGATCGCGGATTGGGTTAAGCAAGGTGAGGGCGTGGGCTCATGATGCATGAGTTCACGCTCACAGCTTTGCTGCGGCATCGACAAGCTTATGATTTCACTGGAATTTGCTGGCTTTGGTCGACTTGGGAAGCCGATGGTGCGCCATTCAGAACAAAACTGCGAACTCTTATGTTATTGAAATAACGATATAAATCTGGCAGCGCAATCGAGGGAGGGAGAAGAGCTGCTGACCTGCTCCCCAGTTTGCCATCGTTTATAAGTAGAGTCCGTTCTGGGTTTGGCCCCTTTTGGGGCGGGCTGCAAATTCTGTCGGCGTGAGCCCGTAAAAGCTCGTGTGCGGCCGGTTGGTATTCTAGTCGATTTTCCATTCCTCGATGATCTGGCGAGCCTCGTTGAGGTTGGCGAATAGGTGCTCGTTCAGGCACTCGTCGCGCAGGTGACCGTTGAAGTTTTCAACAAAGCCGATCTGTATCGGCTTGCCGGGCGCGATTTAATGCCATTCGATCCCGAGCGCCTCCTGCCAGGCCAAGATCGCATTCGAAGTAAACTCGGTGCCGTTGTCACTAACGATCATGCGCCGGCAACCTCGGGTTTCGATGACCTGGCCAAGCTCACGAACAACCCGCAACGCTGCGAGTGAGGTGTCGACGACCAGGCCAAGACATTCCCGCGTGAAGTCATCGACCAAGGTCAAGGACACGGAACCGTCGTCCGCTGGAAAGCGTATCCATCACGAAGTCGAGTGACCAGCGCAAATTCCGATCCTGCGGGATCATCATCGGTGCCTAGTGCCCGCTTGCGGCCACCCCGCTTGCGCACGGTCAACCGTTCCTCCTTGTAGAGCAGGTAAAACTTCTTCCGATTGATCTGGATCCCTTGCCGAGCCAATAGCAGCCCCAGGCGACGGTAGCCAAAGCGCCGCCGTTGCAAGGCCAGTTCCCTTAGTCGCGTCCGCCACGGACCATCGGCCGGCCGCGTCGAAG
>CALRZK010000515.1:0-3708 GCA_943372615.1 Bradyrhizobium ivorense
AGACACGATCTGGTCCGGCAGATCGGCGAAGGCACCGAGTTCCAACTGCGCGCTGCTGGAGGATTTGCGGCCGAACAGGTTCGACAACATCCCGGTGGGCTGCGCGATCACCGGCGTCTTTACCTCGTCGCCATAACGCGCGCGAAGCACCGAGCGCAGATCGCCGATGGCATCGACGAGGCCGAATTCGACCGACTTTTCGCCGGCCCAATAGGCGCCGGTGAACAACTCGTCTTCCGGCCCTTTCAGGCGGGTGCCGCGGCTGTCCTTCACGAGATTAATGAAGATCGCATGGATTTCGCGCTGGAGCTGCTTCAACCGCGCCACGTCGTCGGGGTTTTCCGGCAGGAACGGATCGAGCGTCGCCTTGTGCTCGCCGGCCGTATAGAGGCGCCGCTCGACACCGATCTTCTTGATCAGCTCCTGAAAGCCAAATGTGCCGCCGACCACGCCGATGGAGCCGACGATGGAGGACGGATCAACGAAAATCTCGTCGCCGGCGCAGGCGATCATATAGCCGCCAGAGGCTGCGACATCCTCGACGAACACGAATACCGGAAGCTTCTTCTCGGCAGCGAGCTGACGAATGCGCAGATAAATTTGCCGTGATTGAACAGGCGAGCCACCGGGCGAATTCACCACCAAGGCGACGGCCTTCGCGTTCTTGGTCGCGAACGCCTTATCCAGCAATTTACCCACGCCGGCGAGCGACATTCCGGGCCGCAGCGGCGTGACAGCGCCGATGGTGCCGGACAAACGGACCACCGGGACCACCGCTGTCGCGCGACGGAAACGCGCAGGCAGCAGCCTTGCAATCGCCGCTTTCAGACTGGATTCGCTCATACAGGGTTACCTCGACATTAACCGTACATTATCACGCGCGTGTCATTGAACCGGCAGAGAGTTTCAGCGTTTGCAAACCATAACTGCTGAACGCGCGTTGGGAGTAAACATGAAGATCTATCTGCTGATGCTGATCATCGGCACGCTGCTCACGGCGATCCATTTTACGACGGCGCCGCAGAAGCGTTCCGGAACAGCTCCTCAATAACAAGCTTTGGTGCATCGCTCATAGCGATGCCCATGGAAGCGCCGTCTGCCCTTCCAGAATTTGCTGGATATGGGCATCGGACGCGCCCTTCGCATCCCGAAGCGCAATGCCGGGGTGAATTGCCGCAGGCGCCCTCCCCCCTTTCACCGCACGTACCAAAATCCGGATCGCCGGCGCCGACACATCGCCATGCACCGGCATCAGCGCGAGCGAACCGAAGCCGCGATCGAGCGCCGCGAGCACGTCGGCAATCCCATCGGCCCGCCAGATCATCGTCAGCACACCATTCGATTTGAGCACGCGGCGCGCGGCGTGAACCCATGTCGCCAGCGTGTCTTCAGTGGCAACATGCGCGATCTCGCGGGTCTTGTCCGGCGAGGCGCGATGGCGTGCGGGATCGTTGAAGGGTGGGTTCATCAGGATGACGTCGACGCTATCAGGCGAGAGGCCCGCGACGGCGAACGTCTCGGCACTCGCCGCGAGATCGAGCGTGATCACCTCAGCCGCCAGGCCATTCGCTTCAACGTTGTGGCGCGCGAGATCGGCAAAATCCGGATTGATTTCGACCAGAGCGAGAGAGAGGTCTGTTACACGTTTAGCGACAGCGAGCCCTGCCGTCCCGACGCCGGCACCGAAATCCACCACGCGCTGGCCAGGACGCGCCGATGTGGCGGCCGCCAGCAGGATGGCATCATGACCCGCGCGATGACCGGAGGCCGGCTGCCGCAGCAGCAGCTGGCCGCCCAGCACGTGATCGTCGGTGGTCGCGAGCATTACTTCTCCTCGGGGCGCAACTCATGCGCGAGCCCGGCTTCGGTCAGCAGCGTCCGCGCTTCCCGTGCGTCATCCTCATGCACGAGAATCCGGCGCGGAATGACACCGAGCGAGCCTTCCAGAATGCTCATATTCTGGTCCAGCACGAGGTGATGGATATTGGCGCCGTCGAGCAGCGCGCCCACCGCCGAGACCAGCACCACGTCATTCGTCCGCAGGATTTCGCGCAATTGACCACCATTCTCCGTTTCAAGATCGGTATATCTGGATTTGATCCAGCTTCCCTAGCCCTTGCCGCGCCCCTGCGCAGTTCCTATTCTGCGGACATATTGTCTAACCGGCCCAGTCTGCGCATGAATTTACATGATTTTCGCGCCAATTCGGCCTATCAGGGCGTGCGCGCCGGCCGGCCACGGCCTGTTGTGCCAAGATTCTGCAATTCGGAGACTACAGCGTGGCGGTGATTGTTCCTTTCGAGAGTCACGCAACAGCGTCGATCGATCAGCTCGTGAGCCTTGTCGCGCCCGATATGGAGCGCGTGAATGCGACCATCCTGTCGCGCACTGGTTCCGACGTCACGATGATTCCGGAGGTCGCCAACCACCTGATCTCCTCGGGCGGCAAGCGCCTGCGCCCGATGCTGACCCTCGCGATGGCCAATCTCACCGGCTACACCGGCGACGGCCACATCAAGCTCGCCGCTGCCGTCGAATTCATGCACACCGCGACGCTGCTGCATGACGATGTGGTCGACCAGAGCGAGCTGCGCCGCGGCAAACTCTCGGCGCGCATGCTGTGGGGCAATGAAGCCTCGGTGCTGGTGGGCGACTTCCTGCTCGGCCAGGCGTTCCGCATGATGGTGGAAGTCGGCTCGCTGCGCGCGCTGGACATCCTGTCATCGGCTGCGGCGACCATCGCGGAAGGCGAAGTGATGCAGCTTGCCGCGGCCAAGAACACGGCGACCACCGAAGACGAATATCTCGCCGTGATCCGCGGCAAGACGGCCGAACTGTTCGCCGCCGCCTGCGAAGTCGGCCCGGTGATCGCGAACCGTCCGAAGGCTGAGCAGACCGCGTGCCGTTCGGTCGGCATGAATCTCGGCATCGCGTTCCAGCTTGT
The DNA here is from genome assembly GCA_943372615.1 of Bradyrhizobium ivorense. Lineage (GTDB taxonomy): Bacteria > Pseudomonadota > Alphaproteobacteria > Rhizobiales > Xanthobacteraceae > Tardiphaga > Tardiphaga ivorense_A. The sequence continues at coordinate 2,945 of CALRZK010000515.1, forward strand.
CGATGACGTGCTCGATTACGGCGGCAAGGCTGCGAAGCTCGGCAAGAATGTCGGCGACGATTTCCGCGAGGGCAAGATCACCCTACCCGTGGTGCTGGCCTTCCGCCGCGGCAACGATGCCGAGCGCGAATTCTGGATCAAGTCGCTGGAGCGCGGCGAAATCGGCGACGGCGATCTCGATCATGCGATTGGCTTGATGACCAAGCACCGCGCGCTGGAAGACACGATCAGCCGCGCGCATCATTACGGCGCGATGGCTGTGGATGCGCTGGCGCTATTCCCGTCGTCACCGATGAAGACGGCGTTGGAGCAGGTGGTCGCGTTCTGTTTGGCGCGGACGCATTAAGCTCCGCAGCCTGAAGTCTCCCTCCCCGGAGCGAAGCGAATGGGGAGGGTCCGCCGATAGGCGGGGGTGGGGTCTCTCCCCACGTGACGTCAGAGTGTGGGGAAACACCCCACCCGTCTCGAAGCTCGCTGAACGCTCGCTTCGATCCACCCTCCCCGCTGCGCGGCTATGCCGCTTGGGGGAGGGAGAAGAGCGCTAGATCCGCGCCACCAGTTCCTTGATCAGCATCGTGATCCGCCCCTCGGGCTTTTCCAGCTCCGCCATGATCGAGAAGTGATCGGCGCCCGGAATCTCCTCATAGCTCACGGGCAAACCGTGCTGTGCACGATAAGCGGCCAGATCCGCCGTCTGCTGCCGCAGGATCGGCAGTTCGGCGCCACCGACCACCAGAGCCAGCGGCTTGTTCGGCTCCGCCCCC
>CALRZK010000516.1:0-3703 GCA_943372615.1 Bradyrhizobium ivorense
TGTTCCTTTGTCTAAACGCGCACTGCTCGCGCTCGCCCAGCGATTCGTGCCATAGATACCGAAAATCAAAAGGGACGAGACACGCGATGCCAGCACCAAAGCCGCCCGCATTCGAAACGCTGAGCCTGCATGCCGGCCAGCATCCCGATCCCGTCACCGGATCGCGCGCGGTGCCGATCCATCAAACCACGTCCTTCGTGTTTCAGGACACCGATCACGCGGCTGCGCTGTTCAATCTCGAACGCGCCGGGCATATCTATACCCGCATCTCCAATCCCACGATCGCCGTGCTCGAAGAGCGCCTCGCTGCACTCGAGAATGGCGTCGGCGCCGTGTGCACTGCATCAGGCATGGCCGCGCTGCATCTCGCCATCGCGACCATCCTCAATGCCGGCGATCACATCGTGGCGTCGTCGTCGCTCTATGGCGGCACCATCAATCTGCTCGCGCATACGCTGCCGCGCTTCGGCATCACGACGACTTTCGTGAAGCCGCGCGATCTCGATGCGTTCAAGGCAGCCATCAAGCCGAACACCAAACTCGTGATCGGCGAGACCATCGGCAATCCCGGTCTCGAAGTGCTCGATATTCCAGCGGTCGCCGCCATCGCGCATGCGGCAAAGATCCCGCTGCTGATCGACAACACCTTTGCCACGCCATACCTCGCGCGCCCGATCGATCTCGGCGCTGACCTTGTGATGAATTCGACGACGAAATGGATCGGCGGCCATGGCATCGCGATTGGCGGCGTGCTGGTCGATGGCGGCCGCTTCGACTGGCGCGCCTCGGGCAAATTCCCACAGCTCACCGAACCCTATGCCGGCTATCACGGCATCGTCTTCGACGAGCAGTTCGGCACCGCCGCCTTCATCATGCGCGCCCGCACCGAAGGCCTGCGCGATTTCGGCGCTTGTCTCTCGCCGACCAATGCGTTCCAGCTGCTGCAAGGCGTCGAAACGCTTGGCATCCGCATGGAGCGCCATGTTGCCAATACCAGCGCGGTGCTCGCAGCACTCACGGCAAACAAGGCCGTTGACTGGGTGCTGCATCCCTCGCTGGAAAACCACCCCGATCATGCGCTGGCGAAAACTCTACTGCCACGCGGTGCCGGCTCCATCATCTCCTTCGGCATCAAGGGCGGACGTGCTGCCGGCCGCAAGTTCATCGAGGCGCTGAAACTCACCAGCCATCTTGCCAATGTTGGCGACGCCAAGACGCTGGTGATCCATCCGGCATCGACCACCCATCAGCAGATGGATGCAGAGCAGCTCAAGGCCGCCGGCATCGGCGAAGAGCTGATCCGCCTCTCGGTCGGCATCGAGGCCGCGCAGGATATCATCGACGATCTCGCGCAGGCGCTGCGCTTCTCGCAGAAGGGCTGAACCGATGCAGATCAAAGTGAATGGTCACGACATCTTCGTCGCCAATGGCGGCCGCGCCTTCGATCCATCATTGCCCGTCGTCGTGCTGCTGCACGGTGCCGGTTTCGACAGCTCGACATGGGCGTTGCATACGCGCTGGTTCGCGCATCACGGCTATGCGGTGCTGGCACCCGATCTTCCCGGCCATGGCCGCAGCGGCGGCGAAGCGCTGAAAACCATCGGCGACCTCGCCGACTGGACCGCAGCGCTGATCACGGCAGCCGGCGCAAAGAGCGCGCGCCTCATCGGCCATTCCATGGGCTCGCTGATCGCGCTGGAAACGGCGGCACGCCATCACGACAAGGTTACGCGCCTCGACCTGTTGGGGACCGCAGCGACAATGACCGTCGGCCCGGATCTTCTGAAGGATGCCGAAGCCAATGAGCACTCCGCCATCGACATGGTGTCGATCTGGGGCCTCGGCATGCGCGCAGAACTCGGCGGCAGCCTCGCGCCCGGCCTGTGGATGCATACCGGCGCGCAGCGCGTGCTGGAGGCAGCAAAGCCCGGCGTGCTGCATGCGGATCTCAATGCCTGCAACGCCTATCAGAACGCCCTCGCCGCCGCGGCGCAGATCAACGTTCCGGTGACGCTGATCCTCGGCGAACGGGACATGATGACTCCCGCAAAAGCCGGCAAGGCGCTCGCCGCGGCGCTCAGCGATGTCCGAATCGTCATTTTGCCAGCGACCGGCCACATGATGATGGTCGAGCGCCCTGACGAGGTGCTTGCAGCACTCAGCGGCTAGAACCGATCAAACCTAGTTGCGCAGAGCCACGCTCTGTGCGAGTTAGGTTCCGTCATCGGTGCCTCCGCGAGGAGGTGAAACGGGAATGCGGTGTGGGGAGGAACCTCCCCCGATGCCGCGGCTGCCCCCGCAACTGTAAGCAGTCATTCGGATCCACGATGCCACTGGGAAAAACCCGGGAAGGCGGATCCGGACAGCGCTGCGAGCCAGGAGACCGGCCGAGGACATGACTGAAAACGTTCGACGGTGGGTCGACGGCAAGGAATCTCATGTCTATCCGAATGGTCGCTGCGACTGGCGCAGCGATTCTGGCTGTGTCTGCACATCAGGCGCAGGCGCAATCCAATCCAGAACAACTCTCTGAAGTCGTCGTCACCGCGAACCGCACGGCTGAGCCGCTGAGCGCAACCGGCAGCGCTATCAGCGTGGTCTCCGGCGAGACCATCGCCACAACCAATCCCGGCTCGCTGGTCGATGCGCTGCGCACGGTACCCGGCATCGATGTCATGGAAAACGGCGGTCCCGGCGGCACCGCCAATGTGCGCATGCGCGGCGCCAATACCGGCCAGACGCTGGTGATGATCGACGGCATCCGCGTCAACGATCCCAGCGCGACATCGGGCGATTTCGAATTCGCCATGTTCGCGCCTTCGGCCATCGATCGCATCGAAGTGCTGCGCGGCCCGCAAAGCGCGCTCTACGGCTCCGATGCGATGGGTGGCGTGATCAATATCATCACCAAGAAGGGCTCAGGCCCCGCGCAATTCAACGTCCGCACCGAAGCCGGCAGCTATGGCACCGTGACGACACAGGGATCGATGACCGGCACCCATGGTCCGTGGTCCTATGCTTTCACCGCAGGCGGCCAGCACTCCAACGGTTTTTCGCGTTACGGCTATCGCATCCCCTCCATCGAAGCGAAGAATCCGAATCTCGAAGCCGACGGCTTCGATCGCATCGGCGGTTCCGGACGGATCGGCTACGACGCCGGCGAAGGCATCCGGCTCGAGGCTGGCACCGTGCAGTCCTTCACCCGCGCGCCCTATGATTCATCGAGCGCCGATACCGCGTCGTCGGCCGATCGCCTGCTGCAAACCATCTATGGCCGCGTCGGCATCGATTCGTTCGGCGGTGTGTTGACCCACAATGTCACGGTCTCGAACACGCATACGGAGCGTTCGTTCAGCCAGGCCAACTATCCCGTCTATTCGCGGCCCAAAAACCCGACGCTCAGCGTGTCCGATTCCTGGGGCAACAGTCTTGGCGCGGAATACCAGGCCAATCTCAAGCTCGGTTCGTTCGGCACGCTGGTCTATGGGGCAAAGACGCAGAGCGAAACGATCCAGACATTCAACACCAACATCCTGCCTGTGCCCGGCTTGATGACCCCCGCACTGTCGAAAAATCAGGACACCAATTCGGCCTTCGCGCTGTGGTCCGTTCCGATCGGCGAACGGCTTGCGGTCACCCTCGGCGGCCGCGTCGACGACGTGGTCGATGTCGCCCGTTTTGAGACATGGCGCGCAACTGCGGC
>CALRZK010000517.1:0-3701 GCA_943372615.1 Bradyrhizobium ivorense
AGCAAAAGCCCCGAGCACGCCGCGGCATTTGCAGCGGCGAGCGCCTTGTGGCGCGATCTCGGCGTCGCCGGTGAAAATGTGCGGGAACGACAACGCGGGAGCCGATCGCATCTCCGGCCCATCGGCGTGAGGTCGCTGCCTCGTCGTGCTTTCCTTGGTGGCGGACTGGTCGCAGCTTCAATTGCTGCCGGAGCCTATGTCGCCGCGCGCCCGCCGCTCGATCTCTGGCCTTCGATTGCGGAGCTCGGCGCTGATTATCGGACCAGCACGGGAGAGCAGCGCGACGTTACATTCGCGGACATTGCCATCCGGATGAATACGCGGACCAGCATTGCGCGCGAACCATCCGGGCACGGTGTGGACCGGGTGCGGTTGATCGCGGGCGAGGCGTCGTTTGCAATTGCCGGGCAGGATCGGACGCTGTCCGTCGTCGCAGCCGATAGCGAAATCGCCGCAAAGGATGCGCGTTTCGATGTCAGCTACCTGCAGGATGCAGATGGCACGACATCGGTCTGCGCGACTTGCCTGCAGGGCGAATTACGGATGATGCGGGGCACGGATGCGACAGTCGTTGCGGTAGGCCAGCAGGTCCGTTACGCGGCGAACGGCGCCAAGGACATTCGTCAGGTCGATATGGACGTCGTCTCGGCCTGGCAGCAAGGCGTTCTGGTGTTCCGGAACACTGCGTTGAAGGACGTGGTCAACGAGGTCAATCGCTACCGCGGCGGCAGAATTATCGTGACCAATGCGCAGATCGGCAGTGTCCCGGTCAGTGGCCGGTTTCGCGTCAGCAGGATCGACGACATCCTGACCCAGCTGGAGCAGGCCTTCGGCGCGAAGACGCGCCAATTGCCGGGCGGGATCGTGCTTCTCAGCTGACACGAAAGTTTCACAAAATAATCGTGGGGTTTTGCGCGGCCAACCCCGTCAGCCAAGTATGAACGTTTCGTTTCCAGTCAGCCGATCGCATCCCAGCGGCCGGTTGCTGGCGCTTGGGGCATGTTTGGTGGCTGCATCTCGATCCGCATTGTGCTGCGCAGAGTCATCTCTGCCGCCGGAATGCCCGTATGCGAGCGAAGCTCACCGCAATGGTCAAGCGGTCGATGTGGCGATGCGTTCTCTGAACTTCCGATTCAATTGTCGCCGTCGCAGCGAGCCTGTTGCCGCAAGGAGCTCCCATGTCTGATCAGATTCTCGTTCGCGTGCTCCGCAAGCCGGTGCGCTACGGGTTGCTGGCGGGGACGAGCCTTGTCGCGATGATGATCGCGGGTGATGGCGCATTCGGGCGTGCGTTGAATGGCGGCAGTGGTGGTGGAGCTGTGTCTGCGCCGAATATCGCATCCGATGCGGCGGCGGAGGCGGCGGCGCGGGCCGCGGCCGCGGGGCGGCAGACACAGGATTCGCTGGCCCGTGCGGCGCGCGCGATGCAGGATATTCAAGGCGTGCAGGCCGCCGCACGTGCGGCGGCGGCCGCCGCCCAGGTTTCAGTCACCGCGCCGATCAGCGTTCCAAACGGCCTTGGCGTCGGCGGCCTTCTGCCCAACAAACCTGCGGGCTGGACGGGCGCCAGTGATCCGACGCAGAGTGTGGACGGCAATGGCCAGACCCAGGTCAATGTGAGGCAGTCGGCGCAGCAGGCGATCCTGCACTGGCAGTCATTCAATGTCGGCGCGCGCACCACGCTGACCTTCGATCAAGGCGGCAACAGCAGCTGGGTCGCGCTCAATCGCGTCACCAATGACATGGCGCCGAGTCAGATCCTCGGCAATATCAAGGCCGACGGCCATGTCTATGTGATCAATCAGGGCGGCATCATTTTTGGTGGCAACAGCCAGGTCAATGTCGGCTCGCTCATTGCTTCGACGGCTGGCATCAGCGACGAACAATTCACGACGCGCGGCATCTACAGTGCCCAGAGCGGCGGCAAATATATCCCGAGTTTCACCGCCGCGCGCGGCAAGGTCGTGGTCGAAGCGGGGGCCACGATTGCGACCCATGCGCCGAAGGTCGCGACATCGGGCGGCGGCCATGTGCTGCTGATCGGAAGTGAGGTCAGCAATGCCGGCGCGATTTCGACACCGAAGGGCCAGACGCTTCTTGCGGCCGGTGACGATATCATCATCCGCCGCGGCCTCGGCACCGACAGCAACAAGAGCTCGACCACACGCGGCAGCGAAATCGCCACCGGGACATGGAACGCCGCGACCGCGACATGGACCGTCGGCGGCGGGTTGGTTACCAATCACGGCCTGATCCTCGCTCAGCAAGGCGACATCACACTCACCGGCCGGACGCTGGCACAGAATGGCGTGCTGCTCGCCACCACCTCGGTGAACACGCGCGGCACCATCCATCTTCTGAACGCGGCGACCGACGGCATGAGCAGCGTCGTGCTGGGCGCCGGCAGCTTGACCGCGATCTTGCCGGAAATCGACAGCAAGGAAACGGCGCTCGACAGTCAGCGCCAGGCACTGGTCAATGCGTCGGCCAAGGCCAATGAGGAGCGTTTCCGCGACATTGCCGGCTTCGACAACTTGTCCGCTCTGTCCGATCGCCAGGATCAGTCGCGCATCGAAATCGTCAGCGGCGGCACCATCACCTTTAAGGGGGGCTCGGTCACCGCGGCACAAGGCGGCCAGATCGCCGCGTTCGCGACCAACAAAATCACTGCCGAAGACGGCGCGCGGCTCGATGTGTCCGGCACCCGCAATGTCGCGCTGGCGATGGACAGCAACAATATCAAGGTCAATCTGCAGGGCAACGAATTGCGCGACTCGCCGCAGAACCGCGATTCCGAGGCGCTGAAGAACAACGATGTCTGGATCGATGTCCGCACGCTGACGCTGGTGCCCGACAAGACCGGCGGTTACGACGGTGACCGCTACTACACTTCGGGTGGCCTGCTCGAAGTCGGTGGTTATCTCAATAACACCAAGCACGGGATCGGTGAATGGGCGGCGCTGGGCGGCACCATCACGTTGAGCGCGCCGGAAGTGATCGCGGCGCGCGGTGCAACGTTCGATATTTCCGGCGGTTCGATCGATTATGCGGCGGGCTGGATTTACTCCACCAATCTGATCGGCAGCAATGGCCGCCGTTACGCGGTGGACAATGCACCCGCCGATCTGCGCTTCCGCGGCTTTGCCGGCGGATTTGTCCGCACGCATAATATCCAGGGCAAGGAGTCTGAAAACCTCGCCGAAATCTGGACCTCGATCTTTGATCGCGGTCGCACATCGAAGCGTTGGGAAGAGGGCTATACGGTGGGCCGTGATGCCGGCCGCCTGATCCTGTCGGCACCGACAGCGTCGTTCCTGGCCGATATTATTGCCGATACGGTGACCGGCGAGCGCCAGACCACCAAGCGCAGCGCGGCAACCACCGACGGCTACAAGCTGACGCAGACGACGGCGGCACAGAACGGCACGCTGGCGCTTGGCAAGTATGACGCGACTGGCCGTCTCGATCTCTACGAGACCGATGTGCGCATCACTGATGCGATTGCCGGCGGCAAAAAGAGCACGGTCTGGTTCGATGCCAAGCATCTGAGCGAACAGAATCTCGGTGGGCTGGATCTTGGTACGCGTGGCAAGATCACCATCGATGCGGATCTGAAGCTCGCCAATGGCGCGGATATCCGCTTGATTGCGCCGGCCATTGAGATCGATGCTGCCATCACCGTGCACAGCGGTTCGTTCAGC